>JAXIOX010000020.1:0-21817 GCA_045403275.1 Burkholderiales bacterium
TGCGGTCATCGTTGCTCTGGTCGAACCACCACGCGTCCTTGCCCGCAACCCAGGCCGAGCCGTTGGCGTAGGCGAGGTTGCCGTCGCGGTCCGCCGTTTCCGCCGCCATGACGATGTTGCCGGACAGCGGCGGCTTCACCGCGCAGAACAGCCGCCCGCGCTCGTCGGTCTTGCCGGCGCAGGCAACATCGAGCTGCTTCACCTCTGCGCCGCTCTCGTATCCATAAAAACCGCCCACCAGGCGCTTTCTGTGGGTGAACATGTTGCGCACGTAAAGCTGCACCTTGATTTGCTGATTCCTGACCGGCTTGCCGGCGAGGTCGAGCGCAACCACCTGGAACTTGAGCTGCTCCTGCGAAAGCGCCCAGGAATCCGGCTTGATGCCGAGGATCACTTTCGACGGCCACAGCGCCATTCTTGCCGACGTGGTCAGCACCTCGCCGTTCGGGTCGGAGTATTCCATCTCGGCGTTCAACTCCTGCGGACTGTCGCTGTCGGGCAGCCCCGGAAGGTTCACTCGCGCCGAGCCCGTGGCGTCGAGGTCGAGCGAAATCAACTTGAGCGGCCGCACGCCGCTGCCCGGCACCGCCGGGGCCGGCGTTTCAGCAGCGTCGGCGTCCTCGAGTTCGTACTCGCCGGCGAACCACTGGTAGCCCCCCTGCTGCTCGATGCCGGCGACCACCTTGCCGTTGGCGAAGGCAATGCCTTCGTAGTCGCGGAAGCTCACCATCTTCGGGCGCACCACCGCGCGCACTTTCACCGGCGCGTAGCCGGCGCCGCCGCCGGAGAGGTAGCGCAGGCTCAGGTCCAGGTTCACGCTTTCCGGTTTCACCTGTGGCGCTTTCGGTGCGGATATCTCCGCCTTCAGCAGCGGCACGCGGAATTCCTCGACGCGGAACCTGCCCGAAGTGCGGGTGTTGCCGCGCGAACCCGGCCGTGCGTCCAGCAAGTCGGTCATCAGCACCGAGTAGCTGCCTTTTTTTGCGCCTTCGGGAATAGTCCACACGGTCTCGGCGGTGTTGCGCGCGTCCCAGGTCAGAGGCACTTCGTATTTCTCATCCGAGCCCTGGTGCTGGATCACGACTTTCTTCGGCAGGCCGTCTACCGGAACGAACGCGAAGCCCTTGGCACCGTGCCTGCGATAGAAGTGCTTCATGCTCACGGCCTCGCCGGCACGCAGCAACGTGCGGTCGAATACCGTGGTGGCGATATACGGGCCGGCGAAACTTCCGCCGCGCAGGTTGAAGCGCCAACGCGATATGCCCTCGTTCCATTCCGACAGGACGAACGACAGGTCATCGCCCGCGCGCGCGGAGGCCAGCAGTTGCCTGTCATAGCCGTTCAGGCAAGCCGGGAGGCGTTCGCGCTCGGGCAATACCGCCGCGATGCGGAAACGGCCCTGCGCGTCGGTCTGCCCGCGGTAATAAACCTTGCCGCTGCAATCCTGGATCGCCACCTGCGCCTTGGGCACCGGCACACCGGTATCCAGCGCGGTCACCCACACCAGCGAATTCTCGCGGCCCCACTTGAAATGCACCGCAAGGTTGGTCACCAGCGCCGCCGACTGCACGTAGTAAGGCTTGTTGCGCGCCTTCAGCAATGCCGCGCCGAGCCGCGGGCTCGCCAGTTCGACCACGTAGAACCCCGGTTTCTTCAGCGGTATGCCGACCACTTCGAAGGCGCGCGCACCCTGCGGCTTGGGAATGCGCATGCGGCGGATGCGGTCGCGCTCCGTGAATATCGACGACTGCCCCGCCTGGTATTCGAGCACCTGCTCTTGCTTCTTTTCGTCGTATCCCCAGCGATCGTGCTCCACCTGCCCAAGGCGCTTCATCCACTCCAGCATCGCCATCACGTCGCCGTCTGCCACGTGCGAATAACTGCCGGGCACGGTGCCGACCTTGTCGTGCCCGGACTCGTCGAGTTTTTCCTTCGGCCGGTTGGTCGCCTGATCGGCGCGGTCGGCGCGCTCCGCCGCAGGTTCATCCTGCTTGCCGGTCTTGATCATGCGCGTCTCGACCAGCGCTTCCAGGTTGCGAAGCGTCACCGGCATCATGCCGTCGCCCCTGAGTTCGATGATGCCGAAGCGCGCCGGAAACTTGGCCAGCGGCGGGTACTCGTCGGTGCGCACTTGCAGCGGGAAACGCTTCTGATTGGCGAGCTTGCGCCCGGCGTCATCGGTCACGTCCAGGGGCATCTCCAGCGTGAATTTCGCGCGCTCGGGGAACGGTCCGGT
Source organism: Burkholderiales bacterium (assembly GCA_045403275.1). Taxonomy (GTDB): domain Bacteria; phylum Pseudomonadota; class Gammaproteobacteria; order Burkholderiales; family JACQAP01; genus JACQAP01. The sequence continues at coordinate 2,237 of JAXIOX010000020.1, forward strand.
GAAATTCACTTCCTCGACGAACTCGGCGGCGTTGCGCACATCCGGCAGCTCGGCCGGGTAGGCCTTGCCGGCTGCGGTCTTGAGCGTTATTTTCCCGGCCGTGGATCTCGCAACCGGCGCGGTGAACGAAAGCCGCATCGGCATGATCGGAAGGCACTGCGCATCCTTGTTCACCCGATCGCAGGAGAATCGGGCCTGGAAGGTATCGCGCACCCGGTAGGCGATGGTCTGGTCCTGGCTGGTCGCCACGCCGCTCGCGGACACGATTCCCTTGCCCCACACCAGGCGGATTTCGGCGTTGTTCGGCAGCCGCCGCTTGCATTGCACCACCGCGATGGGCAAACCGCCCGCTTCACCGCTCCTGAGCATCCTGTCCATGCGCGTGCCGGCCATCAGCGACTGCACAAATCGATGCACGAAGTCCTTGCGCGCTTCGAGCACCACGCGGCGATCGTCGCCGGCGAGCACCCGCACTTCGACCCGTTCGGTGATGCCCTTGATATCACAGTAAGCGTTGGCGGCGATGGATTCATTGTTGGCCGGCGCGTCGAGGCCGAGGATCAGGATCTGCTCTTCGTCCACGGGCACGCCTTCGTACGGCAGCGTTTCCACGATCGCGGGTCCGCCGGTGTAAAACTCGAAGGCGTGAGCGCCTTCGAGCCGGTCGCCGGCCAACGACCGGAGATCGGCCTTCAAACGGAAACTGCAGCGCACACCGGCGGGCAGATCGCGGCCGAAGTCGTAGACCCAGTTCTTCTGGTCAGCCCAGCGCGCCGTGCCGGGCTCGGGACATTCGATGTCGAAAGGCTCCGGCAGGCGCGGGTCGCCGAAGGCAACCATCAGTTCGGAAAACCGCACCGCCACCTGGCGCACGCCCTTGACCTCACCCTGCGGCGAGAACACCTGCACCTGCGCCGCCGAGACGGTGCCGACAGCCAGCAACAACAGGATCGCGGACCAGGTTGTCTTCATTCCCTACCCACCATCCGTTCGACCTCCATGAGTCGTTCCTTCGTTTTTTTTATTACGTCAGAATTCCCCTAATGTTAGGGGGCGAATGATCCACCGGCAACAGAAAACAAAAAAGCCACCTCAAGGGCGGCCGCATTTTCTGGACGATCGGAACACGCGATCCCTGGACTGCATGACCCGGACTCAAGAACCTCATGAACTCGCTATCCGATCCTCTTCTGTTTCGCGTCCCTTTGCGTTCTTTGCGTCTTTGCGGTGAAAGCGTTTTCAGATCTTGTGTAGCCGTCCGCAGACCACTTCCAGCGTGGACTCCGCATGGCTGTTGGGCCGGATCTCTTCCCACATGCGTTTTTTCAGCGGACCGGAGGACCACACCACCTCGCCGTCTTCACCGATCATGTCGATGCGCGTGACTCGATTGATCCGCCGCGCGCAATCCAGCTCGATGGTGCCGATGGTTTCCTTGAACGTGGTCGGATGGCCGCCCAAGTCGTCCGTGAGCACGTGGGTGTAGACGCCGCGCTTCTGCACGCTGACGTTCTCGCCATCGACGCTGATTGAGTCCACGTCAACGTAGTACCTCGCTTCGGTATCCGCGCCGACCTCAACCCACTCGGTCGCGTTCGCCGCCGCCGCAACCAGCGCCAGACCCGTCAACAGAGCTCGAAACCTGTTCTCTCCGATCAAACGATCACCCCCAACAGCTTCGCGGTAATGCCGACGACCTCGGCGCCGATGGATTCGACGGCGGCCTGCTGGCGCTCGTCCTTGAGTTCGCCGCCCGGCTCGAACGCATCGTTGGCACGGCTGATCGCCATCTGGGTGGGAATCACGAAGACGCCGATGTTGGAAAGGATCGAGCGCAGCACCGCCAGACCGCGGATACCGCCAAGGTGGCCGGGGGACGCGGACACCAGACCGGCAACCTTGCCCTTGAACGCCACCAGTGCCGGCTCGTTTGGCTCCGGGCGCGAGGCCCAGTCGATGGCGTTTTTCAACACGCCGGAAACAGCACTATTGTACTCGGGCGAACTGATCAGGAATCCGTGGTGCTCGATCAGCAAGCGCTTGAACACCTTGGCGTTCGGCGGCAGTCCTTGCTCGCGCTCGACGTCGCCGTTGTAGAGCAGCATGGGGATATCTCGCAGATCGATCTCGGTCACCTCCGCGCCGGCGGCACGCGCGCCGGCGGCGGCGATCCTGATCAGCTTTTTGTTGAACGAGCCGCTTCGCAGGCTTCCTGCGAAGGCAACGATTCTGACGTTGGACATAACCCCTCATCGAGCGCAGCGGAACCGTCGCCGATTCTAACAGACGACAGTCTGCTGGACGCCTGCTCGCACGCCGTGGTATCGATTGCGGACAGGATCAGCCCGACACACCAGCTGAGAATGCGGAAAGGCGGCGTGGTGGTGAGTTAAGACGGCATGGCGGTGGCCGGAATCGACGACTCGCCCTTATCCCGAATCGCCTCGGTCGCGCATGTGGAACCTGGTCAGAGCTTCCTTAAGCCAGGGTCGGGCAGGAAGTACCGATCGTGATGCCGCGCCGTGGAGAAAAACTCGTGCGCCCGATCGTTGCGACCGAGCTCACCCGTTGGCAGCTTTCTTTTCGAGCTGCCCGGTGATCAGCAGTTCCAGCTTCTGGGTGGTGAGCGGCTTCCCGAACAGGTAACCCTGCGCGTACTGGCAGCCGTTGGCGTTCAGAAAGGCGAGCTGGGACTCGTTCTCGACGCCCTCGGCGATGACCTTGATGCCGAGGCTGTGCGCCAGCGTGATGATCGCGCGCACGATTGCCGCGTCGTTCTGGTCCGACGAAATGTCGCGCACGAACGACTGGTCGATCTTGAGCACGTCGAGCGGCAGCCGCTTGAGATACGACAGGCTCGAGTAGCCGGTGCCGAAATCGTCGATCGCGATCTGCGCGCCCAGGGCGGCGAGTCGTTCGAGCGTGACGATCGAGGTCTCGGCGTCGTTCATGACCGCGCTCTCGGTAAGTTCGAGTTCGAGGTTCTCGGGCAGCGCGCCGGTGTCGTGCATGATTCCCATGACCAGCTCAGCGAGATCGTACTGCTGAAACTGGCGGGCCGAGACGTTGACCGCCACCTGCAGCGCAAAGCCGGTGTCCTGCCATTCGCGGATTTGCCCGCACGCGGTGCGCAGTACCCACGCGCCGATCTGGCCGACCAGCCCCGCCTCCTCCGCAACCGGAATGAAGCGCGCCGGCGAGATCATTCCGAGCTTGGGATGAACCCAGCGCAACAACGCTTCGGCGCCGTAGATCTGGCGCGTGGCGAGATCGATCTTCGGCTGATACAGCAGGCTCAGTTCGTCACGCTGGATGGCCGTGCGCAGCCCACCCTCGATCAGCATGCGCTCATGCACCTCCTGATTCAGATTCTTGGTGAAGAACTGGAAGTTGTTGCGCCCCAGGTGCTTGGCGCTGTACATCGCCGCGTCGGAATGCTTGATGATCTCGTCCACGGTGGCGGCGTCGTCCGGGTACAGGCTCAGGCCGATGGACGCGGAAACGAATGACTCTTGCCCATCGGTGGAAAACGGCTTGGCGAGACTGTCGAGTATCTTCTCGGCGGTCGTGGACAGCGCCTGAAGGCTGGTGACGTTGGGGAACACGATCGTGAACTCGTCGCCTCCCACCCGCGCCACGGTATCGTCTTCACGGGCGGCCTTGCGGATGCGTTCGGCCGCCTGCTTCAGCAGCGCATCGCCCACATAGTGGCCCAGCGTTTCGTTTACGATCTTGAAGCGGTCCAGGTCGATGTGCATGACGGCGACCCGCAGGCGGTTGTGATGCGCCTGCGCCACCGCCTGGGTGAGCCGGTCCTGCATCAGGAAGCGGTTGGGCAATCCGGTGAGCACGTCGTAGTTGGCGAGGAATTGCGCCCGCTGTTCGGCGCGCCTGCGCTCGGTGATGTCGCGCGTGGTGAGCACGATGCCGCGGATGCCGGGATGTTCGAGAAGATTATTGCCAAGCAACTCGAGGTGGATCCAGGAGCCGTCGGCATGGCGATAGCGCAGTACCAGCGGCGACGCCGGCGTTTCGCCGCGCACCAGGGCCTCGAAGGCGCCGCGCGCACGGCCCACGTCCTTTGGATGCAGGGTTTCAAACGGGGTCTTGCCAATCAGCGCGCCGGGCGGATAACCCAGCAGACGCGATGCCGCGGGCGACTCGTAGATGGTCGCTCCGTGCTCATCGTGGATGGTAATGATGTCGAATGAATTCTGTACCAGCGCGCGGAAGCGGGCTTCGCTTTCCTGCAGCACGTCGGCGCTGCGGCGGTCGCGCGGCGAACGCTCGAAGGGACCGGATCGCATGGGTCAGGCCAGCGCGCCCTGCCCGGCCGGAACGTCGGCGCGGCTGGGGCAAAATGGCGCAATGGAACTCTTCTGGCCCGTTGCGGTACGGGCAGAAAATCCGGCAAGGTTATTCAGCGTGCCGCCCCAGTCATTGCGGCGGGGGGTTCCCGTCTGTTTCGTTTTGTCCAATTGTTCTTTCACTGCGGGAAAGACACCCCGCAAGGCCGGGGACTGGCGCTCCCTTGTTCGTATAGTACTGGAACTATTGTGGTGTTGTTATTGATTTAACGCGTTTCAGCCGGACTTTTCGGCAACGCGCTTGAACTTCGTGAAGACCAGCCCGCCCCGTGTGTCTGAAGACCCATGAAACATAACCTTTATTCCGCACGGCACGACCTGGGAGTGACCCGGCGTGGGCCGCCGCAACAGCGTCACCAAATCCATAATAGACCCTGCTGAGGCTCTGATTTTTTACGAATATCCTCTTATGCTAACAAGGTCAATTCACTTCAATCAGCGGCTGGATCCCTTGAAACGATACTGACGGTCGGAATCGGCGCAAAAAAATAGAACTGCTCTCGGGCCGCGCTCGGCATAATGCCGGCCCGCGGTCCCCGCGCCGAGCGTCGGAATTCGCGCTCAAATTTGCGTCCCCATAGGCACCGGATTATCCGCAAGCGGTAACCCGGCGACTGGGCAGGGCTATTGGGCGGGACTTTCCGTGCTCAAGATACCGAATCGCTTCTCGTATTCCTTGACCACGCTTTCGAGCAGCGTCGCCAGGCGCTTGGCCGCGTAGGGGCTGATGATGATCCGGTCGGTGAGTTGGATCGTCACTTCCTTCTGCCCCCGGTTCCACGCCTGATTGATCCCGAAAAGCATGACGACCTCTTCGCGCGTGCTGGTGACGTTGCACACATTGGCGTAGGAGCTCTTCATGTTGGCGTCATCCCACTTGATCTTTGTCCCCTCAAGGCCTTTGGCCTCGGCGGTTTCGGCGGGTTTATTGGCTGACATCGTTTTCCCTCTCAGAGTTTCGTATTTTTGGTACTTCAGGGTGCCATTAAAACATGCGCAATGCAGTCGCGGCGAGCGCGGGGCTGTCATCGGCATCGAGCCCGACGCAGAAAGCAAACGCGGTCTCAAAGGTCCGGGACATTTCGAGACAATAATTCATCCTCGGGTAGAATTCGCTCCAAATTCCGCTCCATTCCGCCTTTTCATGAAGGATGGGTAAGAAATCCGCGCGGCCATACGTTCGGATGCAACACGCATCCGCGCTCGGAGTCATCCCTGGATAGCAGCACCTGACGGCTCGATCAAATCATGCAATCACCTGATTGCGAGAGAGAACCCCGGTGATCTCCGGGCCGGGAACGCGGCTCGGAATCGATCTCGGCGGCAGCAAGATCGAGCTCATCGCCTTCGACGCCGCCGGCCGCGAGCGCCTGCGCCGGCGTGTCCCCACCCCGCGCAATGATTACCGCGCGACGCTCGCCGCAATTCACGACCTGGTCGTGCGGAGCGAACACGATCTCGGCACCCGTGCCAGCGTCGGCATCGGCACGCCGGGCTCGTTGTCGCGGGTAACCGGCAAGCTGCGCAATTCCAATTCGGTCTGTCTTAATGGCCAAATGATCGTGCAGGATCTCGAAGCGTTGCTCGGCCGCCCGGTGCGCATCGCCAATGACGCCAATTGTTTCGCGCTTTCCGAGGCGACCGACGGCGCGGCCGCCGGCGCCGAAGTCGTATTCGGTGTCATCCTCGGCACCGGCGTGGGCGCCGGCATCGTGGTGCGCGGTCGCGCGCTCGACGGCCCCAACGGTATCGCCGGCGAGTGGGGGCACAATCCCCTGCCCTGGCCGCAGCCAGGGGAGTTGCCCGGGTCGCAGTGCTACTGCGGCAAGTCCGGCTGCATCGAGACTTTCGTCTCCGGGCCCGGACTGGCCAACGACCATCGGCTTGTCGCGGGGACGGACCTGCCAGCCGACGCCATCGTCGCGGGCGCCGCGAACGGCGATGGCGCCTGCCAATCCACGCTTGCACGTTACGAGGAACGCCTGGCGCGCGCGCTGGCGCACGTGATCAACGTGCTCGATCCGGATGTGATCGTACTCGGCGGCGGCCTGTCCAACCTCGGTCGACTCTACGAGAACGTGCCCCGGCTGTGGTCGCGTTACGTGTTTTCCGATCGAGTGGACACACGCCTCGCCAGGAATGTTCACGGCGATTCCGGCGGCGTTCGCGGCGCCGCGTGGCTTTGGGACGCGCCGGGAACTTGAGCGATTCGCCTTAACTCCTCACTCCTTACGTCTCACGCCCCACGCCTTACGCCTCACGCCTTACGCCTCACGCCTCTCGCCTTTCGCCTTTCGCCTCACCCCTCTCGCCTCTAGCTTTTTTTCCAAACCTTCCCGCATCCAGCGCTGCCAACAAGTCCCGCTCCACCGGCATCGGATCGCCGTCGATGCGGCTCGCCACAATTTCCGCCGCGAGTGCGGCCCAGGTCATTCCGCGTGAACCCAATGCCAGGCACGCAAACAGGCCCGGCTCCGCAGGCAACTCACCCAGCACCGGCAGGCGGTCCGCGCTCATTGCCCGGTATGCAACGCGTCCATCCAGGTTTTCCGGTTCGACACCGGCACCGAATCCCGGCAACATGCGTTCAAGACGTCGAAGATTGGCTGCGTGATCTTCGACGCGGGTGCCCTCCTCGAGCATGCCTTCGTTGAAACTCGCGCCCACGCAGTGCACACCGTCGCGCGCCGGGGTTACGTAGCCTTCCCTGCACACCGCAATTTGCAGTTTCACGCCCTCGCGCTCCGGCAAAAAACTTACCTGCCCGCGCACAGGTCGCAATGGCAGTCCCGCCGCTTGGGAGAATCGGCCGGCGAAATGCGCGTTGGCAAGAATCACCACCGGCGCGCTTGCCAGGACGACCCCGGAAGCGTCGACGACCTCCCACTCCTGTCCCGCCCGGCGCAAGGCGGCGGCATCGCCCTGATACACACATCGCGTGCGCGCGGACGCAGCATGAAGATTCGCCCGGCAAATGCTTTCCGGTTTCATCCACGCTGCCTCAGGAAACCAACAGCCCGGTCCGGCGACCGGCACACCGGCCAGTTCCGCTGCCTGCCGCGTCCCCATCAGTTGCATATGCTCCGGCGGCAGCGCGAACTGCTCGAGGATGCGCTTCAGCTTGTCGAGATGATTGTTGTCGCGCGCGAGTTGCAGCACGCCGCCGGTACCCTGAATCAGTGTGCCGCCGGTGTGCGCGATCGCCGCGTGGTGGTGCAACGCGTACAGGAAGGCGGTGGACGTGAAGCGACTGTGGGTATTCCAGTCCAATGAATATACCGGCCGCACCAGTCCGGCGGGATTTCCCGATGCCCCCAGTGCGGGAGCGGCGTGCTGCTCGATGATCTCCACGGCCCAACTGCGTTCCGCCAGGCGCTGCGCACAGCCGCTGCCTGCAAGACCGGCGCTGATGACCACCGCGCGCTTATCGGATCGCGACTCGTTGGCCGGTGCACTATCGGCGAACCGGCCCGCCAGCATCCCGCGCTTCCCCGCAAAGCCTTCGCGTTTCTCCACTGCGAAACCGGCTTTGACGAGTCCCTGGCGGACCACGCCCGCTACCGAATATGTGGCGACAGTGGCCCCGGGCGCTGTCAGACGGCCGATTTCGGCAAACACAGCATCGCTCCACATCTGTGGATTCCTGGCGGGCGCGAAGCCATCCAGATAGAAAGCGTCTGCGCCGGCGTCGAGCTGGTTCAGCATCACCACGGCCTCGCCGAATAGCAGCGTCAGCGTCACACGCCCCTGGTCCAGATGCAGTCGATGAAATCCCGGCAACAGCGGCGGATAAAGGGCAAGAAGTTGACCGGCGAATGCCCTCAGCTCAGGGAAGCGCGCATGGATACCCGCAAGGTCGGCGCGCGCGAACGGATGCTTCTCGACTGAAACAAAATGCAGGCGCGCGTGCCCCGGCGCGGCTTCCCGCCACGCCTGCCAGGTAGCGAGAAAGTTCAGTCCGGCGCCAAAGCCGGTCTCGACAATGGTGAACCGGGCGTTATTGCGCCAGCGCTCGGGAAGTCCGTTGCCATGCAGAAAAACGTGCCGGGTTTCGGCCAGCGTACCGGCGGCGGAGGCGTACACGTCGTCGAACTGCGCCGAATAGAGCATGCCGTCCGAACGAAAAGCCGGAGTTGCCGGAACGATGGGCTGGAAGCTGAAGGTCACGATGGAAACACAATCTCGTCGTCGCACGCAGAGCCTACACCACAACACGCCCGTGCCGGAGCGCGACCGACGTCAATTAACGCGGCTTGCCAACCGTGTGCGCACCTCTACAATGTCCGCTGCCTTCCCACCGGACTGACCAATGCAATTGCGCCTGTTGCTGGCGACGCTGCTGCTGACGACCCTGATCGCCGCGCAAGGAGCCTATCCTGAAAAGCCGATCCGTTTCATAATTCCATCCGCGGCCGGCGGCTCGCCCGACGTGCTTATGCGCATCCTTACCGCGGAATTGTCCAAACGGCTCGGCGTGCCGTTCGTGATCATCAACAAACCGGGCGCGAATTACGTGATCGGCACCATGGACATCGTGAAGGCGCCGCCCGACGGCTATACGCTCGGCTACGGCAACATCGTTTCGCTCGCGATCAACTACGGGCTCCTGGCCGAGGTGCCATACGAGGCCGAGAAGGACCTGACGCTGATTTCCAACTGCGTGCGGGTGTTCAATCTGCTGGCGGTGAACAATAATGTTCCAGTGGGCAGCGTGAGGGAACTGATCGACTACGCGAAGAAGAACCCCGACAAACTGGTGATGGCATCGGGCGGCAATGGTACGACCGGCCATCTGGGCGGGGAATTGTTCAAGGCAATGACCGGCACGACGATGCTGCATGTCCCCTACCGCGGCAGCGCGCAGGCGATCAACGACGTCATCTCCGGCGAGGCACACGTCATCTTCGACAACATGTCCTCGATCTCGCGTTTCGCCAAGGCGGGACGGGTACGGCCGCTGGGTGTCTCCGGCGCGCGGCGTTCGCCGCTGTTTCCCGAGCTCCCTACCATCGCCGAGGCTGGCGTGCCCGGCTACCAGACGATAGCGTGGGGTGGGATCATTGGACCCGCGAATCTTCCGCAGGTTATCGTGGAGAAATTGCACCGCGAAATCGTCGCCGCCCTGCAGTCGCCCGCGGTGCGCAAGCGATTCGCGGAACTCGACACCGAAGCCGACGGCAGCACGCCCCGGGAGTTTCTCGACCTGTCCAGACGCGAGCGGCCCCGGTGGGCCGAGGTCATCAAGCGCTCCGGCGCAAAACTGGATTGATCATATGGAACGTTTTGACCTGCTTATCCACAACGCCACGCTCATCGATGGCACGCGTGCGCCGCGCTTTGCCGGCGACCTCGGCGTGCGCGGCGATCGCATTGCGCGCATGGGCCGCCTCGATGCGGCCGAGGCCGACGTCGAAATCGACGCGAGCGGCAGGATTGCCGCTCCCGGTTTCATCGACGCCCACACGCACGACGACCGGCTGATGCTGTCCGGTCCGGACATGGCGCCGAAAGTGAGCCAGGGCGTCACGACCGTGGTCGCCGGAAACTGCGGCATTTCGCTATCGCCGATGCCGGGAGGGTTAAGCGGGGTCATTCCCCCGCCGCTGGATTTGCTCGACGATTCGGGCACCTGGTTTCGTTTCCCGACCTTCGGCGCTTACGTCGAGGAACTCCGCTCCCATCCGGCGGCGGCCAACTGCGCGCTGCTGGTCGGGCACACGACCCTGCGCGTAGTGACGATGGACCGATACGAACGTCCCGCCTCTACCGCGGAGATCGGGCGCATGCGCGAACATGTGCGCGAAGCGCTCGCCTCCGGCGCGATCGGAGTCTCCACAGGCCTGTACTACGAGCCGGCGAACGCGGCGCCGACCGAGGAAGTGATCGAGGTGTGCCGGCCGCTGAAGGAACACAACGGCGTGTACTGCACGCACATGCGCAACGAAGCGGAACAGGTGATCGATTCGCTCGACGAGAGCTTTCGCATCGGACGCGAAGTCGGTGTGCCGGTAGTGATCTCGCACCACAAAGTGGTCGGCCTGCCGAATCACGGGCGCTCCAGGCAGACGCTTCCCCACATCGCCGCGGCCATGCGCAACCAGCCCGTGTGCCTGGATTGCTATCCGTACACTGCGTCATCCACGATCCTGAGCGCGGATCGCGCGGCCATTGCGTCGAAGGTCATCGTGAGTTCCTCGAAGCCGCTGCCTCGGCACGCCGGCAGGGACTTGGACGAACTGGCGAAGGAGATGGGAGTGTCGCGCGACCAGGCCATCGAGCGGCTGTGCCCCGCTTCGGCGATCTATTTCTCGATGGACGAATCGGACGTGCAACGCATTCTCTCGTTCGAAAACACCATGGTCGGTTCGGACGGACTCCCGCACGATGTCGCGCCGCACCCACGACTGTGGGGTGCGTTTCCGAGAGTATTGGGCCACTACAGCCGCGATGTCGGGCTGTTTCCGCTCGAGACCGCGGTGTACAAGATGACCGGACTGACCGCGAAGACCTTCGGTCTGAAGGACCGCGGCGTGTTGAGAGAAGGTGCGTATGCCGACATCACCGTGTTCGACGCCGGGACTGTAGATGAAGCGGCAACTTTCGCGAAACCGATTCAGCCGGCGAAAGGCATCGACACGGTGATCGTAAACGGATCGGTGGTCTGGCGTGGCGGGAAACCGAGCGGGAACCGGCCGGGGCGGGTGTTGAAGCGAACGTGACGGACAACTCTTGCGCGCGTAATGAAAGACGGACGACTCGACACGTTGCCGTTGCTTCTTTACTTCTTGGCGTCCTTCGCGGCATCCTTGATCTTGTCGCCGGCCTCCTCAATTTTATCGCCGACCTTCTTTGCCGTATCGTCGATCTTCTCCCCGGCACGCTCAGCCGGCCCCTTCTTTTCGCAAGCCGCAAGTCCCGCGACGGCAAAACTCAGGACGATCGCCGCTGCGATTCCGGAGTTGAACTTCATATTGTTTTCTCCTCGTAAACGTAAATGGCCATAAAGCCTGCGTTTTACTTCCAATAGGGCGCCGCTAAGCGGCAGAGACACATCTATCTTAGGGTCTTGTATCGCCGGATCAATGCGTTGTGCAGGTCAGAGCCGGCGGAGACCAACGCGAGGTAAGCGATTCAAACGGCTTTCGTCCTTTGCAGGCAAGCCCATCGGCAAGGACTTGAAGGCGCGCCTGAACGCGCTCTTAAATTGCCTGCAACTGAGGAGTGACTTCCTTCTTGGTCCCGAGCAAGTTTGCGAACTCCTCGGCACTCACCGGCCGACTGAAATGGTTGCCTTGGCCTTCGCCGCAGTGCTGGCGCTGAAGGAATGTGAGCTGCTCTCCTGTTTCGACCCCCTCAGCGACAACCCTTTGCTTGAGAGTTTTCCCCATGCTGATTATTGCGCAAACAATCGTGTCGTCAAGTGAACCCGCCGTGATCTCGCGTACGAACGACTGATCGATCTTGAGGGTATCGATCGGGAACTGCCGCAGATAGCTCAAGCTGGAATAGCCGGTGCCGAAGTCATCGATTGCCAGCCGCACCCCAAGGCTTTGAGTGCAATGAGCGCCAGGGCCGTGGCCCCGGCATCCTGCATGAGGACACTTTCGGTCAGCTCCAGCTCGAGGTAGCGGGGATTCAAGCGCGTGTCCTTGAGCGTAGCGCGAACGCCTTCGAGAAAGTCCTTGCCCTGGAACTCTACCGCGGAGATGTTCACCGCAACAGGCAGCGGCGGCAGACCCGCATCGATCCAGGTTTGGGCTTGTCTGCATGCTTCGTATAGGACCCACCGGCCGATCGGCACAATCAGGCCGCAGTCTTCTGCGATGGGCACGAATAGCGCTGGAGGGATGAGGCCGCGTTCCGGGTGGTGCCAGCGAATGAGCGCCTCGACTCCGGTAATTGCCCCGGTCTCAAGATCGATCTTCGGTTGGTAATTCAACACAAACTCCCGTCGCTCGAGGGCGCGGCGCAGACTGCCTTCGAGGAACTGCCGCTCGACGGCACGGACGTTCATGTCCTTGGTGAAGAACTGGTAATTGTTCCGCCCTTTGTTTTTTGCATGATACATTGCGGTGTCCGCACTCCTGATCAGGGTCTCCGCATCCTGGCCGTCGTCGGGGTAGATGCTGATGCCAATGCTCGCGGTGACATGGAACTCCTTCCCGGCGATACTGTGTGGTGCCGCCAACGCCAGCAGCATCTTTCCCGCACTGAGGGCCGCATCCTCTGCGCGTTCAATCTCTGATAGCAGTACCACGAATTCATCTCCGCCCTGCCGGCTCACGGTGTCCGAGCCGCGTACACAAGCCACCAGGCGTTGTGCAACCGACTGAAGCAGTTTGTCGCCAATCGGATGTCCCAGGGAGTCGTTGATGTGCTTGAAGCCGTCCAAATCCAGAAACAGCACGGCGCGTTGCTTGGCGTGACGACGGGCCAGGGCAATCGCGTTTGTAACCCGGTCGCTAAGCAGCATCCGGTTCGGCAGATCAGTGAGAAAGTCGTGTTGGGCCAAATGAGCCATTTTTTGCACGATGGCCCGGGACGCGCTCACATCGTGGAATACGATCACGGCACCGGTCACTTGCCCACGGCGATCGTGGATCGGGGCGGCCGAATCCTCAATGACAGATTCAAACCCGTCGCGCCGTATGAGGATGCAGTTCGCGGCCAGGCCCACGGTCTTGTTTTCTTGAACAGCTCGAGACATCGGATTGGGCGCGAGTTCGCGCGTAGCGCCGTCGATAATTTGAAATACTTCGGCAAAGGGACGACCTATGGCCTCCCGACAGGACCAGCCCGTCATGTATTCCGCTACTAGATTGAGATAGGTTACGTTGCCTGCGATGTCGGTGCTGAGTACGGCGTCGCCAATGGAATTAAGTGTGACTTGGGCGCGTTCCTTTTCCATGAACAACGCCTCTTCCCCCGCCTTACGCTCGATCACGCTACGCAGAATCCGCGGCAACCAGTAACCGTCGAGATGATCCTTCAGGAGATGATCCTGCGCGCCGCGCTGTGTGGCTTGCCAGGCGATGGCTTCATTTTCCCGGTTAGCCAGTACCAGGATCGGAACCTGCGGGGCCGCCTCGAATAGTGCCTCAAACGTCCCGATACCCTGACTATCAGGCAGGAACAGATCGAGCAGGACTGCGGCTATTTTCTCCTTCCTCAGTCGGTTGACGCCCTCGGAGAGCCGCCTGACCCGTTGCAGACGCCATTCGTTTCCGGTTAGCTCAGGCAGGACCTTCCGAATCAACCTGACATCGGCGGCGTTGTCCGAGATAAGAAGCACGGTAAGCGTGTTCTCGTTCATATTCGTGGTAATGGAATCCAAACGAGTCTCTTCGACAGCAAGAGCCCGGGTAGTGTTGCCTCCCATCGCTTGCCCGTCTGGCGCGCGAGCCCTCTGCAGTGATTTGGCATCGCCCGCCATCCGGAAGTGGCGCTTGCAATCCGTTCCGTTGTGTATTCTTCTCACGGCGGGAGGGTGAACGCTTCCGTTGTTGGCCGTAGCACTGCTTTACTTGCTGCTGACGCCCAGTGCGTGCACAGCAAGATCGGCCACGCTCTGCGTGCTAGCCCACATACCGGCATGAATTTAAGCAGGATTTCCTGCCCGTTCTGTGCGCTAGCCCACATATGACCGATAGCTGTGCCCTGGCAAGTTCGGCGAAAAACAACCCCACTGGATCGGCGGGCGGCAGGCTATGTGCGGTAACGCACATAAGACATTGCAGGTCGTTTATACTGCAGGGGTGGTGGGCATCGCGCCTACCCGGGTCGTTGAGCCCCTACGATCTGACTGATGATTTGGAGGTTCCCATGCCTGAATCTCATAGTCCCCGCGAGAACCATCTGCTAGCCGCCCTCCCCGCCCCCGAGTCCGAGCGCCTGTATCCCCATCTGGAACTGGTCCCGTTGCCGCTGGGCGAAGTGCTGTACGAGTCGGGCGATCAGCTACAGCACGTCTATTTCCCAATCTTATCCATTGTTTCTTTGCTCTACGTCATGGCCGATGGCGCGTCAGCGGAAATTGCCGTGGTCGGAAATGAGGGCATCATCGGCATTGCCCTGTTCATGGGCGGTGAGACCATGCCCAATCGGGCCGTGGTGCAAAGTGCGGGCTACGCCTATCGGCTTAACGGGCAGTTGCTGAAACGGGAGTTCAACCGCGCCGGCGAGCTGCAACACTTGTTGCTGCGTTACACCCAGGCCTTGCTGACACAGATGTCGCAGACGGCGGTGTGCAATCGGCATCATTCTGTGGATCAGCAACTATGTCGCTGGCTGTTGTTGAGCCTGGACCGGTTGCCTTCCACCGAGTTGACCATGACGCAGGAGTTGATAGCCAATATGCTCGGGGTGCGCCGCGAGGGCGTGACGGAAGCGGCCGGCAAACTGCAGAACGCAGGGCTGATTCACTACAGCCGGGGCCGGATCACCGTAATCGACCGGCGACGATTGGAAGCGCGCGCCTGCGAGTGCTACCAGGTAGTGAAGACCGAATTCGATCGCCTCCTGCCCTACGCAATGCCGTCGTGATCTGTCGCGCCAGGCCACGTCGCCTCCCGGCATGCAGTTGAAAACAGCGTCGCGGGTCGAGCGCGCTTTGTGTGCGCTAGCGCGCAGACGGCCAAACGCTTTCACTATAATCTGGAGCTGTTCAACGCTATCGAACCAGTTCCCATCCAGTCAGCATCCGACATCGGGATTGCCTCTTAAACTCTCCTTGTGCCGTCTGTTGGGTTTTCCAACACTTCAGGAGAGTCCCGGTGCAGCTCACCAAACGCGGTCCCACGGCAAACCGTCTGCTCGCCGCCCTGCCCGGCAAGGACCTTGAGCACCTGCTCGCGAACTGCGAGCCTATCGACCTGATCTTCGCCGATGTTCTCTGCGGGCCGGGCGATCGTATTCGGCACGTTTATTTCCCCACCGATAGCTTCATCTCTTTGGTGGCTCCGGTCGATGGCTACGCCGGTCTGGAAGTGGGGATGGTCGGCAGTGAAGGCATGTTCGGAATTGGCCTGTTGCTCGGCGTCGATGTCTCGCCGCTGCACGCATTGGTGCAAGGCGCGGGGCCGGCGTTGCGAATGAATGCCGAACGATTTCGCCGCGAGCTCGAAGATACACCTGCACTGCAACGCGGACTGAACCGTTACCTCTATGTCTTGATCAGCCAGCTTGCGCAAACGGCGGCTTGCACTCGCTTCCACGTTGTGAAAGCGCGCCTCGCTCGTTGGCTTTTGATGACCCGTGACCGGGGACGCTCAGACCAGTTCTATCTCACGCAGGACTTCCTGTCCCATATGCTCGGCGTGCGTCGCGTTGGCGTGAGCAAAGCCGCGGGATTGTTGCAGAAGCGCAAGCTGATCAGCTACAGCCGCGGGGTCATCACGATTCTCGACCGTAGCGGTCTGGAGGCCGCTGCTTGCGGGTGTTACCTCGCCGACAAGATGACCTACGACCGTATCCTGGGCTAGGGAAGCTCTTATCAAGTTCAGCGACGCGCCTTGTGCCAAGTGCGGATGACTTGCCAGGCACGCCGGAGCGCGGAACAGTGACCCCTCCGGGGATCTGACCTATCTTTGGGTTTTGTATCGCCGGATCAATGCGTTGCGCAAGTCGGACCTGCCAACAATGACTACCTGCCATGGATGACTTCAGGAAGCACGACTCTTAACCTGCCATTTTTCGCCAGGTCGCGTTTGACTACCGGAGCATGCCTTTGATGATGCCGGCAACAATCACAATTAGGGCAGTGACCAATCCAAGGAAGATTGCTTTCTCCAATATTCTGGTGGCTCGTTCCAATAACTCGCGTGACGCTTTTCGATAGTCTTCGGCCATCGCTGTGCCCCCCGAGAGTAGTACCCACAAAGGGTGCGCACGGGAGAAGTCCGGGGATCGTATGCCTATAGGCGGCAGATTTCCTTAGGTCTCCGGACTCCCGCCGGCGCACCTTCCATGTCGCAATGGCCATGCCAGTTCGGGGCGTCCGAAAAATGACAGGTCGAATCTCGTTAGGCAGCACTCGATTTCCTAGCGTACATAAGGAGGTACCGGAAAACCGGCGGATGGGAACGCCGAACTTTCAACGCATGCCATCGCCGCAAAGTGTCACAGTGCGCCGAATGCCATTGCGGCCCACGCGTCGCGACAGCGAATAGGGCGCCGCTAAGCGCCTGCAACACCCCTATCCTAGGGTCTTGCAGTGCCGGATCGATGCGTTGCTAAACGGTAATCATAAACGGATAGATCGTTTGGCGCGGCGGCAAGCCGAGCGGCAGCGGGCCGGGGCGGGTGTTGAGGCGAACATGACGGCTAGCTCTTCCGCGCGCAATGCAAGAAGCAAGACTTGACTCCTTGTCTGCTTCGAGTCTAGAGAAAAACATGAATTATCCATGCCGTTGCAGAAAGTTACTCATAAACATCCGTTCAACGTCCGGACACTACTGAGCCTATAATTATTATTAATAAGAAGGCTCGCCTAGATTCGGCCCTCTGCCGGACAACCTGCCCTTGGCGCATCTGAACACAGGCGACACCCACCGAATCAATCACGGGTGTTATCACGTTCACCACATCTCTCTCTCTGGAGGAGACTACTCAAATGAATACTCACATGAATCGGAATAGCTTTATCGTCAGCATCCTTGCGGCCGGATGCTTCATCGCGACGTCAATGCTGATGCCGAGCGTCGGAAATGCACAAGCGGATCCAAAGGTGCAGAAGTCAATGGCGGCCTTAGAGGCCGCGGCTGCGAAACTGGGACCACCTAAGGTCGAAGGAATGGAGGCCGTTAGCGGGAAGAAGGCCGCCGCCCTGTATTTCGGCACGACCAAAATTAACAATAATTTTGATGTCGTCGACGCTGTCGTAAAAGAAAATGGTGGGACCGCCACGCTGTTCGTGAAGACCGGCGACGAATACGTTCGCGTTTCCACGAATGTGCCAAAGCCCGATGGCAGCGGACGGGCGACTGGGACCATTCTGGACCCCAAGGGTAAAGCGATCGAGGCTATCAATAAAGGTAAGGCCTTTTACGGCGAGGTGACCATTCTGGGCGTGCCTTACATTACGGGTTACGACCCGATCAAGGACGCGTCGGGGAAAGTCATCGGCATTTACTACGTCGGCTACAAGAAGTAACGCAGCCGACTAGAAAATAGTTTGCACCGACTACTGCCAAGCCTCTCATTGAGGCTTGGCAGTTTCTTTATGTGGCGCCGGCCTCCGCAGTCGGTGTGCGCACGGTGTCGGGCACGTGTAGCGGCACGATGCGGATCGCATCTCCCATTGCGCATGACCCAAAGGGAAATCGCGCGGAATCCATTCCGTACGGCGGCTCGCATAGGCGATTATTTCTCGAATATTTGGCGCAGGTTTCCGCAAAGCTGAACGGCGATCGCCATGTCGCCGAGAGGCGACACGGAACGCGGCGAGGAACTTTGTCTTTCCGGTCGCTGTCCTTTTGCGAGCGCGCGGTGCACTCCCGTTCGGGCACCGGCACAAACGAAATCGGAGTGAGCATGGCTAAGAACGAACTGCTGGAAGACGCAATCAAACGGATCGTGCAGTGCGCCGGCATAAGGAAGGAAGGGGCGTTTCACCTGACGCTCGTATCTTCAGGGACCGACGGCATTTACATCATGGACACGATCTGGCCGGAAGGACCGGAAATATACCGGGCGATCAACCGGGTCGTTGGCAGATTCCCGGCGGAAGCATACACGACTTGCATCGCGTTGTTGCCCGACATGGTTGACGAGATCATTGCCGCCGGAAGTGCGGTGGCGCCGATCCTGACGTTCGAGTGGAGCCGCGACGCGGCGGGCGGTTCAACGCCGGACGCGGATTCCCCGGAGCAGGCATTGCACGCGCGTCCGCGGCAGGGGTAAATCCGGCTCCGTTGCAGCACGCCGCCGTGGAAAACCCTGCATCGCAGTTCAACTCTTAACGACAGCCCTTTTTCTGTCTAGACCGGTGGAGCCACTGCAATCAGACTCTGAAAAAATCCGGATTTCTACTCAAGGTGGACATCATGAAATTTTCACAGCGCGTCATAGCCACTTTAGGATCGGCTCTGCTCATGGCCGGCATAACTACCTTCACCGCGTGCCGTACCATACCCCCATCGCAACCGCGGAACATAAAAACGGTGTTCATCATAGTCATGGAGAACAAAAACTGGTCGCAGATCGTCGGCAGCAGCAGCGCCCCCTACATGAATAATACCTTGTTACCGATGGCGTCCCACGCGGAGGCGTACTTCAATCCGCCATTGGTTCATCCCAGCCTGCCTAACTATCTGTGGCTCGAAGCTGGAATTAACTTCGGCATCTTCAATGATGACCCGCCCAGCGCGAATCACCAGAGTACGACTAACCATCTGGTAACCTTATTACAAAAAAACAACGTTTCCTGGAAGGCGTATCAGGAGGATATCGGCGGCGCTGACTGTCCGCTGGTGAATAACGGGCTATATGCCGTAAGGCACAATCCCTTCGTTTACTTTGATGACGTAACGAATAACCTCGATCCCAATTCGGCGAATTGCATTAGACACGTGCGGCCGTTTAGCGAACTGGCAACGGATCTCGCCAACAATACCGTCGCGCAATACAATTTCATTACCCCGAATGTGTGTAACGACATGCATGACAGCTGCGCACCGCTCAATAATCCCATCCGGCAGGGCGATACCTGGTTGTCCCAGAACCTGCCCACGATCCTGAACTCCGCGGCCTACAAAAGCGGGGGCGCGGTGTTCATTACCTGGGACGAAGGGGTGCTTTCCGACGGTCCGATCGGCATGATCGTGTTATCACCGTTTGCCAAGAGCAATGGCTACCGGAACTTTATCCGTTATACCCATGGATCGACTTTGCGCACCTTCCAGGAGATATTCGGGGTCAGTCCGCTCCTGCGAGATGCCAACATCCAGACCGATCTACGCGATCTTTTTACGGTTTTCCCCTGACGGGATAAGTCATTCTTTTTTGGCGAAGAAACTAAGGAAACTAAGGGGTCAGGTCTATAGTTTTTAGTCTCTGGTGAGCAGATCAAAGAAGACGGGCCGATCCTGATCGTCCTCGAAGATCGGCTCCTGGCGCTCACCCCGGGCGCTGAGGTGGTAGAGCGCCCCGGCAAACTCCAGACGTAGCGGTCGAGTCATTGCGTGAGGCTACGCCCGATCAGCTATAAAGTATAGGC
>JAXIOX010000004.1:0-4780 GCA_045403275.1 Burkholderiales bacterium
TCTTCTCCTTCTTCAGATCGATCATCTCGGACATCCAGGGGAACGGGTTGGTGGCGCCGGCGAACAGCGTGTCCAGCCCGATCTGCTGGCAACGGCGGTTGGCGACGTAGCGCAGGTACTCCTTGAACATCGGTGCGTTCAGGCCGAGCACACCGCGCGGCATGGTGTCCTCGGCGTAGCGGTATTCCAGCTCGACGCCCTTCTGGATCAGGCCGCTGATTTCGTCGCGGAAGGCCGGGGTACACAGCTGCGGGTTTTCCATCTTGATCTGGTTGATCAGGTCGATGCCTAAATTGCAGTGCATCGACTCATCACGCAGGATGTACTGGTACTGTTCTGCGGCGCCCATCATCTTGTTCTGGCGCCCCAGCGACAGGATCTGGGCAAAGCCGACGTAGAAGAACAGCCCCTCCATGATGCAGGCGAACACGATCAGGCTCTTCAGGAGCTGCTGGTCGGCCTCCGAGGTGCCGGTCTTGAATTCCGGGTCGGTCAACGTTTCGATGAACGGGATCAGGAACTCGTCCTTGTCGCGAATGCTGGAAACTTCGTGGTAAGCGTTGAAGATTTCGCCTTCGTCCAGCCCTAGGCTCTCGACGATGTACTGATAGGCGTGGGTGTGGATGGCTTCTTCGAAAGCCTGGCGCAGCAGGTACTGCCGGCACTCCGGGGCGGTGATGTGCCGGTAAGTGCCGAGCACGATGTTGTTGGCCGCCAGACTGTCGGCGGTCACAAAGAAACCGAGATTGCGCTTGACCACCAGGCGCTCGTCCTCGGTCAGGCCGTTTGGATCCTTCCAAGTGGCGATGTCCCGGCTCATGCTGATCTCCTGGGGCATCCAGTGGTTGGCACAGCCGGACAGGTATTTGTCCCAGGCCCACTTGTACTTGAACGGGACGAGCTGGTTGACGTCGGCCTTGCCGTTGATGACGCGCTTGTCTTCAACGCGTACGCGACGGAACGCAACGTCCGCGGACGGATCGGATTCAGCAACGCCTGCCGGCGGAATATTGCTCGCCGGGATGTTGCCGACGACGGCCTGCAGACCAGCCCCGCCGGTGCTCGGAATGTGATTCTCAAAATGCAGCATGCCTGGTTCCTTTATAAATGTTATCGGTGGAATGTCAAATACTTCTTTGATACTAGGTCGCGATGCGCCTCCTTTTTTTCCTTCGATCGCGATGAAAATGATATCGATGGGCTCATCGCTCAAAAAAATTCAGCCTCTGAATAGCGCCTTCGCCGTCTCCACGAACCGCGTAATTTCGTTGCGGCTTTGCAGCAACCAGGACGTCAGGCGGCGGTGCGCGGCGAACCGAAGGCGGTAGGTCGGTCCCATTGGCGGGCCTGGTCCGGATGTGGCTCCGGCTCACACATACTCCGGGTTGTGGCTCCCGCCGCCCGGCGGGCTTAACTTGCCAAGGCAAGCTAGCGTCCGCCGCAATCAAGAACGCCGGCCTGACCATTACTGACAGGCCTCGCCGGGATTGTGGCTCCGGCTCACGCGATCCGGCGACGCCATGGAAAGCGTCGCGCCGGATCGGATGACCCTGCGCCGTAACCAGGAGTGTGAGGCTATTGGCATGCCTCACACTCCGGGTTATCAATTGAACAAAACTTGGCATCCTCATCCGCGGCCGAACCCGTACCCATGACGCCGCCATCCGCGGGTACGGCGTTCAACTGGCCACCGCGAACAGTGGATTTTTCCGCTGAGGTCGCACCCAGCGTGCGCAGGTAATAAGTGGTCTTGAGTCCACGTTTCCAGGCCAGCGTGTAGGTGTCGTCCAGCTTCTTGCCTGAATCGCCCGCCATATAGATATTGAGCGACTGCGCCTGGTCGATCCACTTCTGCCGACGCGCGCCTGCCTCGACGATCCATGTCGAGTCCACTTCGAACGCGGTGGCGTAGAGGTTGCGGATCTCCTGCGGGACGCGGTCGATCTTGGCCAGGCTGCCGTCGAAGTACTTGAGGTCGGCAATCATGACCTCGTCCCACGCGTTTAACTTCTTCAAGTCCCGGACCAGGTACTCGTTGGTGACCGTAAACTCGCCGGAGAGGTTCGACTTCACATACAGGTTTTGGTAGGTCGGCTCGATCGAGGCCGACACGCCGACGATATTGGCAATGGTTGCGGTCGGCGCGATCGCCAGGCAGTTGGAATTACGCATGCCGAACTGCTTGATACGCGCGCGCAGCGGCTCCCAGTTCATGCTCGAAGACATGTCCACCTCGACGTAGCCGCCTCGCTCGTCGGCCAGCAGCTTGAGCGAATCCTGCGGCAGGATGCCCCCCGACCACAGCGATCCCTCATAAGTGGAGTAGCGGCCGCGCTCTTCGGCCAACTCGCTCGAGGCCCAATACGCGAAGTAGGCCACCGCCTCCATCGAACGGTCGGCGAAGTCCAGCGCCTCCTTGGAAGCGTATGGCACGCGCATTTCGAGCAGGCAGTCCTGAAAACCCATGATGCCAAGGCCGACCGGGCGATGCTTGAAGTTGGCGTTACGCGCCTTGTTGACCGCGTAGTAATTGACGTCGATCACATTGTCGAGCATACGCATGGCGGTGGACACCGTTTGCTTGAGCCTGTCGTGATCGAGTTTGCCGTCTTTCATGTGTGCGACCAGGTTGATCGAACCCAGGTTGCAGACCGCGATCTCGCTGTCCGAAGTGTTGAGCGTGATCTCGGTGCAGAGGTTGGAGCTGTGCACCACACCGACGTGGCTTTGCGGGCTGCGGATGTTGCAGGGATCCTTGAAGGTGATCCACGGATGCCCGGTCTCGAACAGCATGGTCAGCATCTTGCGCCACAGCGTCAAAGCCGGGATGCGCTTGAAGAGCTTGAGTTCGCCCGTCTGGGTCTTGCGCTCGTACTCGGTATAGGCCTTCTCGAACTCCCTGCCGACCTTGTCGTGCAGGTCGGGCACGTCTGCGGGGGAGAACAGGGTCCACGTGCCGGCTTCCATGACCCGCTTCATGAACAGGTCCGGAATCCAGCTGGCGGTGTTCATGTCGTGGGTGCGGCGGCGATCATCCCCGGTGTTCTTGCGCAGCTCGAGGAACTCCTCGATGTCCAGGTGCCAGTTCTCCAGGTAGGAGCACACCGCCCCTTTGCGCTTGCCGCCCTGGTTTACCGCGACCGCGGTATCGTTTACCACCTTGAGGAAAGGCACCACCCCCTGCGACTTGCCGTTGGTTCCCTTGATGTGGGAGCCCAGCGCCCGAACCGGGGTCCAGTCGTTGCCCAGGCCGCCGGCAAACTTCGAAAGCAGCGCGTTTTCCTTGATGGCGTCGTAAATGCCTTCCAGGTCGTCCGATACGGTGGTCAGGTAGCAGCTGGAAAGCTGCGAGCGCTGCGAGCCGGAGTTGAACAGCGTAGGCGTCGAGGACATGAAATCGAACCTCGACAGTACGTTGTAGAACTCGATGGCACGGGCCTCGCGCGCGACCTCGTTGATTGCAAGACCCATCGCCACGCGCATAAAAAAGGCCTGGGGAAGCTCAATGCGTTCACCGAGCACGTGCAGGAAGTAGCGGTCATAGAGCGTTTGCAGGCCCAAATAACCAAATTTGAAATCGCGGTTGGCGTCCAGCGCCGCTCCCAGCGAGCGCAGGTCGAAACGGCCGAGCCGCTCATCCAGCAATCCGGCGTCGATCCCCCGTTTGATAAATCCGGGGAAGTAATCGGCGTAGCGGGAATGCATTTGCGACTGGGTGACCTCCTCGCCAAGGACCTCGTAGCGGACACTATTAAGTAAGAGGCGCGCGGTGACATAGCTGTATGCCGGGTCCTTCTCGATCAGTGAACGGGCCGCCAGGATGGCGCACTTGCGCACCTGGTCCATCGGCACGCCGTCGTACAGGTCCTTGAGCGTCATCTGCAGGATCACCGCGGGATCCACGGCGCGGCCGAGGCCTTCGCAGGAATCCTTGATCAGGCCGGTCAGCCGCTCCATGTCCAGCGGGCGCGTCTGGCCGTGCTCGATGACTCTGATGGCGTGCGCGGTTGCCGCCGCCTGCGTCTCGCGATTCCTGGCGCGCTCGCGCGCCCGTTCCTCGCGATACAACACATAGGCGCGGGCCACTTCGTGTTCGCCCGATCGCATCAGGGAAAGTTCGACCTGGTCCTGGATGTCCTCAATGTGGAAGGTGCCGCCGTTGGGCTGGCGGCGTATCAGCGCGTTTACCACGGTCTGGGCAAGCGTTTCGACCAGTTCGCGAACGCGCGCCGAAGCAGCGCCCTGGCCGCCGTTGACGGCCAGGAAAGCTTTGGTCACGGCAACCGAGATCTTGCCGGGCTCGAAGCCGACGACGGCGCCATTGCGGCGGATGACTTTGTACTGGGCGTAACGCTGCGGATCCCGGTCGGACGCGCCATTTTCCGTGGAGTAATTGCTTACCGGAGTGGCCGCGGTCAGGTTGGTGGCAAGTTGCATTTCTTCTCCCTCGAATATTTTTGTCGCCTGGAAGCAACAACCGGATGTGCGTTTGTCTTAAACCGCCGTTCGTCTGATACCACTATATGTTGTGCCTCGGCCATACCAACATGACTAATTCTAGTAGCACTACATCCGCTGTCAAGAAATTTTTACATTTGAAAAACAAAATGCCCGGTTGCGCAGCTGAATTGCGAAGTGACGAAACGCAGCAGCAACGTCAAACCCGGTTAACCGCAGAGGCGCAAAGGCGCAGAGGAAACGCGGAGGAAAGCAAAACAACTTGGGGTTAAAAAGAAGAGGTGGATAGTCGCGCCACCGCGATATATCGACTGGGTGGGGC
>JAXIOX010000069.1:0-4500 GCA_045403275.1 Burkholderiales bacterium
TGCGTGCTGCCGCCAGTCTTTCCTCGCGCCCCGGCCCGGGCAGTACCACACCAAAGCCGTTCTCCCACAATGCGTCACCGGTAATCAGTAAGCGTTCTTCCTCGCAATGGAACATCAGCGCACCCATGTCGTGCCCGGGCGCTGCGATCGCGCGCCACTGCAGATCACCCCAGTCCAGCACATCCCCGGCGGCGATGGTGTCGTCGAATGCGAAGCGCTCGCAGCGCTGGTCGGCGTAGGAAAGCCATAGGGCCTGCTCGTCCCAGGCTTTGATCAGCGGCGCCTCGCCGACTGGAATGCTTAGGCGGCACGCTTGCGCCCGGCGCACCTCGGCGTTGCCGCCCATGTGATCGGAATGGCAGTGGGTGTTGACAAGCCAGTCCAGCGGCCTGCCGGCAAGTTCCGCGGAAACCTTCGCAAGCGTGATCTTCGAGTCCCTGCCATAGCCGCTGTCAACCAGCACGGTGCGGTCGCGGCCGGTAAGCAGGATATGGTTGGCGTTCAGCCAGTCGCGGATGATCACCCGCACCTGAGTTGGCAGCGTGCCGGGTGCCGCAGACGCACCGAGACCCCGATCCGCAGGAGTGCGGTTTTTCACTGTTGCCGTGGCTGCGGCGCTGCCGATGGTTGCGCCGCCGGTTGGGGTGGCGGCGCAAGCGGCGCCGGATCCTCGATAATCCGCACGTCGCCGACGAAGTAACGCGTTTCCGCAAAGCAGGTGGTGGGCACGCCGATGTGTTCCTGGTAGGTAAGCGTAACGCGCTGGCCAAGGGATTGATTGATTTTCTGTGCCACCGCGTCGTCGCGAACGCTGAAGTAAAACTTTTCTGCAACCGTACCGGGCATTGTAATCAGTGCCAGCTCGCCTTCCCAGGTTTTGCAGATCCAGCCTTTATTCGACAGTTTCTGCACGTAACCCGCGCGTTCGCCCTCCGAATAACTCCAGCTCAGCACGAACCAGGTGTAGGCGCCGAACAACAAAGCGAGAACGACCAGAACTGCGACCAGCCAACGTAGCGTCTGCCCCATGCTCTTCCCTCCTCAACGATGTCCGACGATGATGGATCAATATACATCACTGGAGTGTCGAGCCGCGACGGCGACTCCGGCCCATCCGCTGCAACGGGTTTTCCGGACTGGTCTTTCCCTTGGTCATCGCATGAGATCAGGACACTTTTAGCTGCGAGTGCAAGCGCATCAAGGATTAGAATTACAGTACATCATGCACGATCGCCCGTACTCTTGAGAGACCACGCATCGCGGTCATCCGGCACGCCTTCGTCGAGCCGCAACGACTGGCACACCATCCGCAAGCTGCTGCCCTACCTGCTGGAGTACAAGGGACGGGTAGTGGCAGCGCTTGCCTTCCTCGCCGCCGCGAAGGTCGCCAACATCGGCGTGCCGCTGGTAATGAAGCAAATCGTCGATTCTCTGGACGCCAGGCAGGCGGTGCTGGCGCTGCCGTTCGCGCTGCTGGTGATCTACGGCGTGCTGCGGCTCTCCAATACGCTGTTTGCCGAGCTGCGCGACATCGTGTTCGTGCGCGTGGCCAAGCGCGCCATCCGGCGGGTTGCGCTGCAGGTGTTCCGCCATTTGCACGCGCTGTCGCTGCGCTTTCACCTGGAACGCCAGACCGGCGGAGTGTCACGCGACATCGAGCGCGGCACGCGCGGCATCTCCACGCTGCTGAGCTACATGCTGTTCTCGATCATCCCGGTGGTACTGGAGTTCAGCCTGGTGGCGGTGGTGCTGCTGACCAAGTTCGACTGGCGCTTCATGGCGGTGACGATGATCGCCGTGGGGATCTACCTGGCGTTCACCTTTACCGTGACCGAGTGGCGCATGGACATCCGCCGCCGCGCCAACGAACTCGATTCGAAGGCCAACACCCGCGCGATCGACAGCCTGTTGAACTACGAGACGGTGAAGTATTTCAATAACGAGGAGTTCGAGGCGCGGCGCTACGACGAGAATCTGCAGAAATTCGAGTCGGCCGACGTCAAGAACGAGGCCTCGCTCGGCCTGCTCAACATCGGCCAGAGCCTGGTCATCGCGATAGCGGTGACACTGCTGATGATCCTGGCGGCCCAGGGGGTGGTGAAGGGGACGCTGACGCTGGGCGATCTGGTGCTGGTCAATGGCCTGCTGATCCAACTCTACATTCCGCTCAATTTCCTCGGCATGGTGTACCGGGAAATCAAGCAGGCGCTGACTGACATGGACAAGATGTTCCGGCTGCTTTCCGAGAATCGCGAGATCGAAGACCGGCCGGGCGCGGCGCATCTGGCGGCGGCGCATCCGGCGGTGCGCTTCGAAAACGTGGACTTCGGCTACGATCCGCGGCGCCAGATCCTGCGTCAGGTGAGTTTCGAGATCCCGGCCGGCCACACCGTTGCGGTGGTGGGCGCGAGCGGCTCGGGCAAATCCACGCTGGCGCGGCTGCTGTTCCGCTTCTACGACGTGAACGGCGGGCGCATTACCGTCGATGGTCTCGACATTCGCGACGTCACGCAGAAAAGCCTCCGCGCGGCGATCGGCATAGTGCCGCAGGACACGGTGTTGTTCAACGACACGATCTATTACAACATCGCTTACGGCAATCCCGAAGCCAGCACAGAAGAGGTGATTGCGGCGGCCCAGTCGGCGCATATCCACGAGCTGATCGAGAGCCTGCCCGACAAGTACGAGGCGATGGTGGGCGAGCGCGGCTTGAAGCTCTCCGGAGGCGAAAAGCAGAGGGTGGCGATTGCGCGGGCGCTGCTGAAGGACCCCAGGATCCTGATTTTCGACGAGGCGACTTCTGCGCTCGATTCCAAGTCGGAAAAGGCGATTCAGTCGGAACTCGGCCGCATTTCGGCCAGCCGCACCACGCTCACCATCGCGCACCGGTTGTCCACGATCGTCGATGCCGATCAGATCCTGGTCATGGAAGGCGGGCGCATCGTCGAGCGCGGCAGCCATCGTGAGTTGCTCGCCAGGGGCGGGGTATACGCCCATATGTGGGCCCTGCAGCAGGAGAAGGAAAGGGTCGAGGCTGCGGAGTTGGTTTCTCCGCAGGTCAAACTTGCCTGAGGCGGGCTTGGCGATGCTTCTCGTGGCGTTTCTGCAGGTCGCACGCACCGGTATGGCTCCGCGACTACGTCCTTGAATTTCTAGCTAAATGAACATTCCATGGGGCTAACCTTAAAAAGTTCATTCAGAGTCTTGCCTTAGTTATTGATTTTTGTTATGTTATTGCCTGGCAAAGCAGGGTGCTCAGGGAAGCTTTGCCGCGATCTGCGCCCATTGGGGGCGTCTCGGTTGTCGTGACGATCAGTATTTAAAGTTCAAAAACAATACTTTAAGGACGCTCTGTAGCGTTTTCCAGAGATGAAGGCATTCATCAGCACGCTGTTTTTTTGTCTCGCCGCCGCGAGCCTGCCCGTTTGGGCAAACGGCGACCTGCATAAGACGGCGGCCAGGCACTCGCATTTCTCCGTCAAACCCGCCGGACTGGCGCTGCGCTCGGGCGCGGTTCTGGTGCTCGACCAGGACACCGGCGAGCCGTTGCTGGCCAAGAACACCGACCAGGTCTTGCCGATCGCTTCGATCACCAAGCTCATGACCGCGATGGTCGTCCTCGACTCGGGATTGCCACTGTTGGAGTCCATTAGCATCGACAAGGCCGACGCGGATCGCATGAAAGGGTCGCGCTCGAAGCTGTCCGTCGGCACCACGCTGATGCGTGCGGAAATGCTGAAGCTCGCGCTCATGTCATCCGAAAACCGTGCCGCAGCGGCACTGGCGCGCAATTACCCCGGCGGCACGCAAGCGTTCATTGCCGCGATGAACCAGAGGAGCGCCGAGCTCGGGATGTCCAATTCGCGCTTCGTCGATGCCACCGGCCTTCACCCCGGCAACGTTTCCACCGCGGAAGACCTTGCCAAGCTGGCGCATGCGGCGCATCGCTATCCGTTGATCCGCGAATACACCACTACCGATTATTACCGCATCGAGTCCGAAGGAAAGCGCCGCCGCCACATGCTGGCTTTCGTCAATTCCAACCGCCTGCTCAAAAGTCGCCAGTGGGAAATCGGGCTGTCCAAGACCGGCTACATCAGTGAAGCTGGACGCTGCCTGGTTATGCAGGCGATGATCGGGGACAAGCCGAGGATCATCGTATTGCTCGACTCCTGGGGAAAACTCTCCCGCATCGGCGACGCCAATCGCATCAAGCGCTGGATCGAGGCCGACGCGATGCGCGTCCGAGGCTAGCGCGTCGTCGAAGAGTGCAACTTCAAGACCAATTCCAACCACCAAGGCACCAAGGCACCAAGGCACCAAGGCACCAAGAAATACTGGCACCAGATCTTGTTGTTCCATGACTACCCTGGTTTCTTGGCGCCTTGGTGGTCAGATTTCCGCAATTTCTCTTTGTTCCCGCCTGCCGCAATCACCCGCTTACCGATCCAAACCTCACCAATTTCAATCTCACCGCAAAGACGCAAAGGCGCGAAGGAA
>JAXIOX010000122.1:0-4685 GCA_045403275.1 Burkholderiales bacterium
CTGCCGGTATTGAACGCCGAGAAGGGCGGCGATCTTTCGCACGGTCTTCGCGTCCGTGGTCAGCAGCGTCCAGCGGGATTCGTCGATGTGCCGCTGCGTCGCCACTGTCTTGAGCCGCGCTGAAGTATCGTGCGCCGGGTCGAGAGAAACCAGCGCGGCCCGCAGTTGACCGCGTTGAGCTTCGCCGAGCGCGTTTTCGGTCATCTTGAGCGTTTCTACAATCAGCGGGCAAACGTTGTCGCAGTTCGAATAGAACATGGTGATGAAGGCGACGTGGCCTTGCGTGGCGGCAAGTGTTTGGCGGGCGCCGTTCTGGTCGCTGAGCTGGGCTTTAAGGTGGTACACGGAATCCGGGGGTAGGGGATCAGCCGCCGCCCGAGTCCCGGCGGCAATCATGAGCAAACCCAAAACCGGATAAATCAGTCCCGGAAAATACTTCATCGGCTTTCTCCGACGAGAGTTCTTGCACACCGGAATCCGAGGTTGCCGGTGGTGTTGTTTGCCTGTAACGACGACAGCAGGGCTATCCGCATCAGGACCGCGTAATTCTCCCGGTCCGCGACGCTGAGTGCGCCGGCGCCACAGAACTTGCGCAGGTCGGGGTCGCCTTGCTCGCGGTTGTCGCTGGAGACCATCATGCTGGCGTGGTCGTCCACCCACTCCCAGATCATGCCGTGGAGGTCATGAACGCCGTGGACGTTGGAATGCGATTTCCCGACCGCGGGTAGCGGGGTCGCGGACGGGCGCGAGTACCAGGCAAGGATCCGTTCGCGCCATGCCGGGTCGTCTCGCGCGTCCTTGCGCGTTTCATCGGCCGCCGCGGCCAGCTCCCATTCGTGCCAGGTGGGCAGCCTCGCGGCTTCGCTTTCGCAAAAAGCCTGGGCCGCGAACCAGCTCACATGGGTGACCGGGCTGTTGCGCCCCGCTTTGCCGGGGACACCCGCAGCGGCCCAGTGGCTGAGGTATCGGCCGTCGGCAAATACGGCCGGTGCGCGCTCACGCTGCCATTCGGGGTGCCGCAACACAAAGGCGAGAAATTCGCCATTGGTGACCGGCCGCGCGCGCAATTCGAACGACGCGACGCGGGCTCTTGCAGACGCGCCGTCCGGAGGTAGCACGCTGCGCATCTCGGCACCGGCGATGCGCCGGTAGGCAGCCGGCTGCGCCAGGGCGCCGGAGAAACCGGCGCCGAGCAGCAGCAGGATGAGGATTCTCGCGATCATGCATCCTTACTCGGCGGCGCCTTTCGGCCGTGGTGTCCCGGCACGTACCCTGGCCACGTCCGCGCGATCGACCCGCCCCCCGGTATTGCCCCAACTGTTGGCGACGTAGGTGAGAATATTGGCAATCTCGTCGTCGTTGAGCTGGCTCATCGGCGGCATCACCGAGTTATAGTCACGGCCGTTGACTTTTATCGCACCACTGATGCCGTTCAGCACCACCGGAATCGCCTTGTGCAGGTCGGCGCGGAACCAGTCGGACTTCGCCAGCGGCGGAAACACGCCGGGCATTCCTTCGCCGTTGCCCTGATGGCACACCGAGCAGGTGCCGGCGAAAAGTGTTTCCCCCGCCTTCACCTGTTGCTCGCGCGTCAACACGCCGCGCGCCGCCGCGGCAGTGGCCTGCGCGACCGCGCCGGCGGGTTGCACCTTGTCGGCGAGGTACACGGAATCCACCTCCTTGCCGGAGTAGATCGCGGTGTTCGCCGGGCCATCGACCTTCAGCATGCCGAGCGCGCCCTTGTTGAAGGCGCGCAACAACGCGTGATCGACCAGGATGTAGGTGCCGGGCACCTCCAGTTTGAATTCCACGATCGCCGATCCGCCCGCCGGCACGGTGGTGGTCTGCACGTTCTCCTGATACCGGGACCCGCCTTCCGAGTAGACCCTGTCGAAGATTTCGCCGATCAGGTGAAAATTCGACGACAGATTCGGTCCACCGTTGCCGACGTATAGGCGCACGCGTTCGCCGACCTTTGCCATCAGCGCGTTTTCGCCGACCAGCGCGCCCTCGGAACCGTTGAACACGACGTAGGACGCGTTTTCGTCGATCGCCTTCTGCATGTCGAAGGGCTGCAAGCCCTTCGCCCGATACTTGCCCACAGTGTAGAAGTCACCCTGCACGACCTGGAACTCGCGGTCCACCGGAGGAAGACCTTCGGGCGGCTCCACCAGGATCAGGCCGTACATGCCGTTGGCCACGTGCATGCCGACCGGCGCGGTGGCGCAGTGATAGACATAGAGGCCCTGGTTCAGCGCCTTGAACGTGAATTGCGATGCGTGCCCCGGTGCGGTGAAACTCGATGCGGCGCCGCCGCCGGGACCAGTCACCGCATGCAGGTCGATGTTGTGCGGCATCTTCGAGTCGGGATGGTTTTTGAGGTGAAATTCCACAGTGTCGCCCTGACGCACGCGGATGAAGGAACCGGGAACCGTGCCACCGAAGGTCCAAAACGTGTAGGTGACGCCTTCAGCCATCGGTTTTTCGATTTCGCGTACTTCGAGATCGACGATCACCTTGGCCGGCTGCTTGCGCTGTACCGTCGGCGGCACATCGGGTGGGCTGGTCAAGACCGCCTTGATCGGTTCGCCCCGGGGAGGGCCAAAATCGCCGGCCGCCGATCCGCCGGTGTCCTTGCTTTCGCCACAGGCCGTGATTATTGCGGTCAATCCGATTGCTGCGCAGCAGACGAGATGTTTCACTTGGTCTTCTCCCATGGTTCAACTGTCAGTTGGCGAGCGAGGAATGTGGCGGCCGATCCGGAGCGGCCCACTGTGTTACCACTGCGTCCATCACCGCGACCTCCTTGGTGCAAAGACTATGTCCCGTGACGCTGGTCGCAGTTGACGCAGGTCAAATTCAGGCGCCGGGGCGTGTGAGTTTTCATCGGCGAGTTGTGCTGCGGGTGGCCTTTCTACAGGGAAGAGGAAACTGAGCCGGAGCGCATTTTTTATGAGGCCGGTCTACATCGCATTGTCGTTGTCCAATCCGGCACCTTTGGCGGGTGCGCCGCAGACGGATTGACTTGAGTCAAATGTTTCCAGACCGATACGCGTACTCTCGTTGCGAGATCAATAACGGAGGGTTTTTGCTATGGCCGTCGCGCTCACGTTTTGGACGATTGTACTGATTGCCGCGACCGCGGCGATTCTGTTCGCTTTCAGTGCCTGCCTGGGGGCGAACGCCCAGGCAGAAATCGACGGCGTCGATCTGGATGCGGCGGCCTCGCCCTTGCTGCAGTAGCAGACCCAGCCAATGGAGGATTACTACCTCGCCCGTATCGTGCACATTGTAGGCATGATGCTGTGGATCGGAGGGGTGGCCTTCGTCACCGCGGTGCTGCTGCCCGCGGTGAAACGTATACGCGAGCCGGCCGAAGGGGTCGAGTTTTTCGAAAGGGTGGAAGCCGGTTTTGCCCGCCAGGCAAGGGTGACGACGCTGCTCACCGGATTGAGCGGGTTCTATCTCGTGCACAGGCTCGGCGCATGGAACCGATTCGCCGATGCGCACTACTGGTGGATGCACGCGATGGTCCTGGTGTGGGGCGTGTTCACGCTCATGCTGTTCGTGCTCGAACCCCTGTGGCTGCGTCGCTGGTTTCAGGCGCGTGCGCAGCGGGACCCGGAAGGCACGTTTTCAATCATTGTCCGGATGCATTGGGTGTTGCTGGCGGTGAGCGTGATCACCATGGCTGGCGCTGCCGCAGGCAGCCACGGCTGGAGCTTCGGCCGGTGAGCTATTCGTTGCTGAAGTACACCCATGTGGCTGCGGTGATCGCGAGTTTCGCATTGTTTTTCCTGCGCGGTATGTGGATGATGGCGGCCCCCGAGAAACTCGCTGCGCGCTGGGTGCGGGTGGTCCCGCATGTCATCGACACTGTTCTGCTCCTCAGCGCGATTGCCTTGGCCGCGACGACGGCCCAATACCCGTTTGTGCAACCCTGGCTGACCGCCAAGGTCCTCGCGCTGCTGGTCTATATCCTTCTCGGCACCGTCGCCATCCGGCGCGGACGCACGCGGCGCGTGAGGATTGTCGCCTGGATTCTGGCGCTGACCGTATTCGGCTACATGGTTGCCGTCGCCCGCGCGCGCGTTCCGTTTCCCTGGGGCATCTGACGTCCACTGGATTGATATTCGTCAAAGGTGTGGCGGACGGTCCGTGTAGCCTGCGGGCATCATCGCGGCAATTGGAGGTGGTCATCATGTCGATATGCAGCCCTCGGATCAGCCTGCTCCTGACTGCCGCCGTGCTGTTCCTGAGTCCGGCCGGCAATCTCGGGGCCGGCGACGCCGGTCCGGCGCCCGGCACCTACCGGGTCGTCGACGGGAAAGTCGATTGGGGCACATACTCCGGCTGGTTCGTCTACCACCTCTCCTGCCACATGTGCCATGGGCAGGATGCATCGGGTACCGACGTGGCACCCGACCTGCGGCAGAGCCTGAAATCGATGACAAAGGCGGAATTCGCGAACAAGGTGCTGGCGCGATACCGGATATTTGTCAGCCCCGAGCTTTCCGACGAGGCTTTGCGCGAATCGGTCATCGACGAGGTGAAGCAGCAGCGGCGCGGTGAACGGGGCCGGGTCGCTATGCCCGTTTGGCTGGACGATCCAGGCATGAAACCGCATATCCTCGACCTCTACGCGTACCTGAAGGCCCGCTCCGACGGCGCCATCAGTACCGGGC
>JAXIOX010000193.1:0-5116 GCA_045403275.1 Burkholderiales bacterium
AACCTACGGCCTTGCCAGCCAGATTCGTCGGGCCGCAATATCTGTTCCGTCCGATATCGCAGAGGGCGCCGCACGCACCTCTAAGCGTGAGTTTGCACACTATCTTTCCATGGCCCGCGGCTCGCTCAGCGAAATTGATA
This sequence comes from Burkholderiales bacterium, assembly GCA_045403275.1. Lineage (GTDB taxonomy): Bacteria > Pseudomonadota > Gammaproteobacteria > Burkholderiales > JACQAP01 > JACQAP01. The sequence continues at coordinate 141 of JAXIOX010000193.1, forward strand.
CCCAACTTACCATTGCCAAGCAACTCAATTACATCGACAACGATGAAGAAATTCAACAGAAGCTTGACCGTGTTTTTGGATTGATCGGCGGTCTGCTGAAATCCGTTCGCACTGCGGAGTGAAGCACAGCACGCGATGAACGCCTCACGACTTACGCCTCACGCCTCACCGGTTTTCTCATTCGAATTCTTCCCCCCCAAAACACCGGAGGGGAAGGAAAAGCTGCGCGCCACGTGGCAGCAACTGGCGAAGCTCAAACCGCGTTTTTTCACGGTGACCTTCGGCGCAGGAGGTTCCACCCAGCAGGGCACGCTCGAAACCGTGCTGGAGATCCGCGCGGCGGGTCAGGACGCGGCGCCGCATTTGTCCTGTGTGGCCTCAAGCAAAGCGGAAATCGCCGCAGTCTTGTCGCGCTACAGGGACAGTGGCATCCGCCACATCGTGGCGCTGCGCGGCGATCTGCCCTCGGGCATCGCCTCCAGCGGTGAGCTGAGGTACGCCAACGAACTGGTGACTTTCATTCGCGAGACCACTGGTGAATGGTTCCAGATCGAAGTGGCCTGCTACCCCGAGTACCACCCGCAGACGCGCAACGCCGCCGATGAGGTGAAGAACTTCAAGCGCAAGGTGGACGCCGGCGCCAACTCGGCCATCACGCAGTACTTTTACAACGCCGACGCCTATTTCCGCTTTGTCGACGAATGCGAGGCCGCGGGCATCACGGTCCCCATCGTTCCGGGCATCATGCCGATTGGAAATTATTCGCAACTGGCGAGATTTTCCGACGCCTGCGGCGCGGAGATCCCGCGCTGGATGCGCATCAAGTTTGAAAGTTTCCGCGACGATGCCGCCTCGATTCGCGCCTTCGGCCTCGATGTCGTTACGGCCCTATGCGAGAAGCTGCTCGCCGCCGGTGCGCCGGGGCTGCACTTCTACATGCTGAACCAGGCGGGCGCGACCACCACCATCTGGCAGCGCCTTGGTTTGTCAAAATAGAGGAAAGAGGAAAGACAGGGCAGTGGAGTGTGGCGCGCCGCGCGCTTTGTTGTTGAAGCTCACTTTCCTCTTTTCTCTTTCACCTTTCCTCTGTCTTTTTTTGTAGACTGCGCCGGTGTCCCGATTGGCCGCCAATCCCGCCGTCATTGTGCTTGTCGCCTTCATTGCGGCGACGGTGCTCGAGTTTTCCTGGCTGAATGGGCTGCGTACGCTGGAGGCGCGCTTCTCCGACCTTTTCGTCGCCGTACAGGCGAGTAACATCAGGCAAGATCCCGATATTGTCGTCATCGCCGCCGATGAAGACGGCCTGGCGCGCATGGGCGACTACGCCGGGCGCTGGCCGTGGCCGCGTTCGGTCCACGGAGAACTGGTGCAAGGCATTGCGGCGCAGAAACCGCGGGCGATCTTATTCGACATCATGTTCTTCGAGCCGGACATCTACCGTCTGGATGCGGACGAGCTGTTCAACAAAGCGGTCTCGCGGCTGAAGAACGTGTACTTTCCCACGGTGCGGCAGGATCCTGCGGCAGACGCTCATGGGGTGCCGATCGCGGATATCCAGCAAGCGCTGGGCGCGTTCGCAACCAAAGGCGCCGACCGTAACGCCACGTTGAACATCGGCCTGCCAAAGGCGCTAGCGCCGGAGAACTGGCGGCTCGGAACGATAGATTTCCTCGCCGATGCGGACGGAATCGGCCGCCGCTATTTCGTCTATCAGGATGGGTACGGCTGGAAGATCCCCTCGCTTCCTGCCCGGGTGACCCAGGATCTGGGTCTGCCGGTGCCCGATATCGAGTCAATTCTGCTGAGCTGGCCCGGCGGCGCAAAGGCAAGGGAGCACGTGTCGTATGCCGACCTGTACGTCGATTTCAACAGCCGGAAGCGCAAGCGCGATCCCCGGGAATTCACCGACAAGATCGTGGTGATCGGCGTCACGGCCAGCGGGCTGCACGATATCCGGCCCACGCCGGTGGATATCCGCGCCGACGGGGTCGACATTCTCGCCACGGCAATCGACAACCTCAAAAACGCCAACTATCTTCGCGAAGCTCCGGCGTACTGGCTGGCCGCCGCCGCATTGCTGCTGCTGGGCCTGCTGTTCGCGGCATTCACGTTGCGCGTGAACACGATCCGGATCGGCGCCGGTCTTGCCGGCGCCACGGTAGTGTTGCTGGCGGGACAGTACGTTGCCGTCGGGAAACTGTTGCTGGTGCCGATGCTGCGCCCCCTGATTATCGGTTGGGCATTCTTTTTCGCGGCCGCCCTGCGCGAGTATCTGCGTGAACGGCGCGAGCGCGAACAGGCGGTCCGGGAGTTCTCGCGCTTCGTGAATCCCCACGTGGTCAAAGAACTGATCGCGCACGGCGGGCTCACCCGCGAAGGCGAGATCCGGCAGGTGACGCTGCTGTTCTCGGACATCCGCGGCTTTACCACGCTGTCGGAAAACCGTTCCCCGCAGGAAGTGGTGAGCCTGCTGAACCGTTACTTCAGTCGCCAGGTAGAGGTCATCTTCCGCAACGGCGGCGCGCTCGACAAGTTCATCGGCGACGCCATCATGGCGATCTGGGGAGCGCCGCTGGACGACGCCAGGAATGCCGAGCACGCGGTCGGCTGTGCGCTTGACATGGCCGACACGCTCGAGGAGTTCAAGAAGGAACTCGGCGCTGCCGGCGAGGATTTCGACGTCGGCATCGGCATCCATTCCGGTCCGGCGGTGGTTGGTCTCATCGGTTCGGAGCAGCGGCGCGAATACACCGCAATCGGCGACACCGTGAACCTCGCCAGCCGGATCGAAGGTTCGACCAAGGGCGTGGCGCGCATCCTGGTATCCGAGGAGACGATGCGGCTGTGCGGCGAGGCTTTTGACTTTATTCCGCGCGGACTCTATAAAATGACAGGCAGGGCTCAGGAGGTCGAGTTGTTCGAACCGAAGAGAAAGCCCAGGGGGGAATCCGCGTGAACTGCCGGGTATGGCTTGTCGCTGCACTGGTTTTGTTCCTTCCCGCGGCGTATGCCGCGGAAAGCGGCTATACCCTCAAGCCTACCGACCTGAAGGACAAGCCCTTCCTCGACGCGGTGACGGTGGTCACGCTTCCCGAAAAAAACCAGGTCGAAATCGTCACCCGTGAGGGTGCGTGGATGCAGGTCAGGACCAAGGACAAGCAGCTGGGCTGGGTGCGCATGCTGTCGGTGCGGCTGGGCAGCCCCGACCAGAAGCCCCAGAGCGGGGGCAATCTGTTGTCGGCGATCGGCATTGCCAGCCGCCCGCGGCCGACGACAACCGCAACGGTCACCACCGGGGTGCGCGGCTTCTCCGAGGAAGATCTTGTCAAGGCCGTGCCGAACCCCGTCGAAGTGGCAAAGATGAAGGGCTTTGCCGCCACGGCGGCCGATGCACAGCAGCTCGCCGTCCAAGGCGAGCTGGAGCAGAACGAGATCGCCTACTTCGACGCCGCTGGCAAGCCGCTGAAGGATAAGAAATGAGCCCGGCGCGTTGCGTTCTCGTTTCCCTGGCGCTGGCGGCGCTGGTCCTCGGTGGCTGCTCGCAGCAGCAGGCGGGTGCGTTCATGCAAAGTATCAACGAATCGGGCGGGTTGGAGAAAACTTTCAAGTCAATGCGTGCACCGACGCAGGCTGAAGAGATCGAGATCGGCGACGGCGTTGCCGAGACGCTGCTGGGTGCCAGCCCGCTGCTCGACGACCCGGACCTGCAGCGCTACGTGAACGCCGTGGGCATGTGGGTAGCGCAGCAATCGGAGCGCCCTGCACTGCCCTGGCATTTCGGCGTCAATGCCTCGGATCACATCAATGCCTTTGCCGCGCCGGGCGGCTACATCATCGTCACCAAGGGCATGATGAAGCAGCTGCGCAACGAAGCCGAACTCGCCGGCGTGCTTGGCCACGAGGTCGCGCACGTGACGCAGAAGCATCACCTCAAGGCATTGCGCAAATCCGCGCTGGTGAATCTGCTCAGCGCCGGCGCGGCGGCCGCCACTGCGGAAAGCCGGCATGCCGGGTTGGTGCAGCAACTGGCCGGACCGACCAAGGAGCTTTACGCCCGCGGCCTCGACAAGGCCGACGAGTTCGAGGCCGACCGCATGGGAGTGGTGTTGGCCGCACGCGCCGGTTATGACCCCTACGGATTGCCGGCGGTGTTGACCACGCTTGCCAGCGCCGATCCGCAGGATAATTTCCTCACGCTGCTGACCAAGACGCACCCGCTTCCGCAGGTCCGTCTCGACAGTCTCGCGCCCGGGCTGGCCACACTGGACGGCATCAAGGCGCCGCAGAATCCGACTCGCTTCCAGCAGTACACCAGGAAGCTCCAGCTCACGTCCAGATAACCGCGCCGGCGTCGAAGACACGGCCCTGAGAGCGGATCCGCGATCATGTCGGGCAAAAACGCGCTGCTCGCGGGTGCAACGGGACTGGTCGGCGGTTATGTCCTGAGACGCCTGCTTGCCCATCCGGGTTACTCGCGGGTCGAAAGCTGGGGACGTCGCGAACTGCCGATACCCGACCTGAAATTCACCCAGCGCATTGTGGATTTCGCACGTCTGGACGCCGGCGTACCGGGGATTGCGCACGACGAGGTGTTCTGCTGCCTTGGCACCACGATCAGGAAAGCCGGTTCCGAGGACGTGTTCCGGCGTGTGGATTACGAATATCCGCTGGCGCTGGCGCGGTTCGCCAAAGCGGTTGGCGCCGGCAAATTCCTGATGGTGTCGGCGCTCGGCGCCGACCCGAAGTCCGCGGTGTTCTACAACCGTGTGAAAGGCGAGGTGGAGCAGGAAATCGCCGCAGTCGGTTTGCCGGCGGCGTACATCTTCAGGCCCTCGCTTCTACTGGGCCCGCGTGCCGAGAGCCGGCCCGGTGAGAAGATCGGCATTGCAATCGGGAAGCTGATTGTACCCTTGCTGATTTGCGGATTGCGCAAGTACCGGCCGATCCATGCCGACGCCGTGGCTGCGGCGATGGTG
>JAXIOX010000229.1:0-5980 GCA_045403275.1 Burkholderiales bacterium
CACCTGATCGGCGCGGCCGAGCTCGCCCGCATGAAACGCACGGCGCTCCTCGTGAACACCAGTCGCGGCTCGGTGGTTGACGAGCGGGCGCTCATCCGCGCCCTTGGCGCCGGACGCCTCGCGGGCGCCGGGCTCGACGTCTACGAGCGGGAGCCGGAAGTGCCCCCGGCGCTGCGCGCGCTTCCGACCGTTGTGCTCACGCCGCACATCGCCAGCGCCACCGAACCCACCCGGCAGGCCATGGCAATGCTCGCCGCGCAGAACTGCGTTGCGGCGCTCACCGGAGGCGCGCCGCCCAACCTTCTCAACCCGGACTATCGCAAGTACACAAAGGCGTAAACCTTTTCACCGCAAAGACGCAAAGAACGCAAAGGAAACCCGGGCAACGAGAAAGAACGGTTCATAACGTTCGCGACCTGGATAGCCGATACTCGCGACGAAAGCGGGTTCTGCACATTGCAGGTTTTCCCAGTCTATTTTTCTGCTTTTCTTTGCGTTCTTTGCGTCTTTGCGGTGAAGAATCGAACTCATGACAGACCTGTACAAACTCAGCTTGCGTGAAGCCGCACAGCGCATCCGCTCGGGGCGGCTGAGCAGCGCCGATTACATGAAAAGTGTGCTGGCGCGGATCGTGGCTCTGGAGAAGAACTTCCAGGCCTGGCAATGGCTGAGCCTCGATCGTGCCATGGCATTGGCGGAGAAGGCCGACCAGGCTGACGGTCCGATGCGCGTGGCGCATCCGCTGCACGGCATTCCGATCGCGGTGAAGGACAACTTCTATACCGCCGGAATTCCCACCGAGATGGGCTGCCGCGCTTACGCCGGTTACGTCCCGGACGAATCTGCCGACGTGGTGAAGCGCCTCGAAGCAGCCGGCGCGATCATGCTCGGCAAGACGGTCACCACCGAAGCGGCGTTCATGGTTCCGGCCAAGACCCGCAACCCGTGGAACAACGCGCACACGCCCGGCGGCTCTTCCAGCGGTTCAGCCGCAGCAGTAGCGGCGGGATTCGCGGCCGGCGCGCTCGGCACCCAGACCAACGGCTCGGTAATCCGTCCGGCGGCCTTCTGCGGCATTGTCGGCTACAAGCCCAGCTCCGGGCAGATGTCGGCGCGTGGCGTCATGCCGTTCTCGCCCACACTGGATCAACCCGGCGTGTTCGCGCGCAACGTCGCGGATGCCGCATTCCTGGCTTCCTGCCTTACGGTGCACCGTACCGCGATCACGCCGGAGGTCAAGCCGCTGAGAACCGTCCCGCGCATGGCCGCGGTGCGCTCGCCGGTGTGGCACTTCGCTATGCCCGACCAGCGCGCGCAGTTCGAAGCCGATATCACGCGGCTGCGCGAGGCCGGCGCATCGGTGGACGTGCTGGAGGTCCCGGGTGAGTTCGACGGTGCACACAAAGTCCATCGCACCATCATGCTGTTCGAGGCGGCGCGCGCGGCGAAGAAGGCGCGCTCGGCGTATCGCGACAAGTTTTCCGACTATCTCAATGCGGCGCTGGACGAGGGCGAGGGCATCCGCGAGGCCGATTACCGCGACGCGCTGAAGGCGCGCGCGCAACTGCAGCAGAGCCTGGCGCATTTTTTCGACCGCGGCTACGCGGCGATCATCACCCCGCCGGCGGCGGGGGAGGCGCCGGCCACGCTTGCCAATACCGGCGATCCGCGCTTCTGCACCATCTGGACGCTGGTTGGCGCACCGGCGATCACCATTCCTACCGGCAACGGGCCGAACGGCATGCCACTGGGTCTGCAGATCATCGGCGCTGCCGAGGAAGAGAACTATCTGCTCGCCACCGCTGCGTGGTGCGAGCGGCATTCGCCTTTCCGCGGATTCATCTAGGTCGACGACCTAACCGCCAAGGCGCAAAGGCGCAAAGGAAACGCAAAGGAAAGCAGGAATCGAATAAAAGCGCACATGTAATTTTCTGAGCTCTGCAGCAATGCCCTTTGAAGCTTACCTGTATATCTTTGCGTGTTTTTCTTCGCGCCTTTGCGCCTTTGCGGTGAAGATTTAGATAGAGAATCAGGAGTAAGAATGAAAGTCGGATTCGTGGGACTGGGAATCATGGGCCGGCCGCAGGCGCTGAACGTCATGAAGGCCGGCCATACGATGGCGGTGTGGGCGCGACGCAGGGAGTCCATGCAGCCGCTGGCCGATGCGGGCGCAACCGCATGCGCCAGCCCCGCCGAAGCGGCAGCGCCGGCAGACGTGGTGTTTGTGATGGTGTCCGACACCCCGGATGTGGAGCAGGTGATCTTCGGACCGAAAGGCATCATCGAACGCGCCAGACCCGGCACCGTGGTGGTGGACATGAGCACCATCTCGCCGGTCGCCACCCGCGCTATCGCGAACAGGCTCGCAGAAAAAGGCATCGAGATGCTCGACGCGCCGGTCTCGGGCGGAGAGGTCGGTGCGATCAACGGCACGCTCTCGATCATGGTCGGCGGCAAGGCGGAGGTGTTCGCCAGGGTCAAACCGCTGTTTGAATGCATGGGCAAGAACATCGTGCATATCGGCGCCAATGGCGCGGGACAGGTGGCCAAAGCCTGCAACCAGATCGTCGCTGCGGTAACGCTCGAAGCGGTTTCCGAAGGATTGACCCTCGCACGACGCAACGGCGCGGATCCGGCCAAGGTGCGCGAAGCGCTGCTCGGCGGGTTTGCCTGGAGCAAGGTGCTCGAGGTCCACGGCCGCCGCATCATCGAGCGCGATTTCAAGCCGGGTTTCAAGGCCAGGCTGCATCGCAAGGATCTGAAGATCGTCACCGACACGGCGGCGCACCTGGGGCTTACGCTGCCGCAAGCGAGCCTGGTCGCCTCGCACCTGAATGCGCTGGTCGGACTGGGTTGCGGCGACGAAGACTCGGCGGCGTTGGTGAAAGTCGTCGAGCGCTCCGCTGGGGAGCTTCGCTGACTAAACCTCACCGCACTCAACCTCACCGCACTCAACCTCACCGCAAAGACGCAAAGAACGCAAAGGAAACCCGAGAATGAGAAAGAACGGATCATAACGTTTGCGACCAGGATAGCCGATACTCGCGACGACAGCGTGTTCTGCACATTGCAGGTTTTCTCATTCTATTTTTCTGCTTTTCTTTGCGTTCTTTGCGTCTTTGCGGTGAAGATCTAGACAGAGAATCAGGAGAGAGAATGAAAGTGGGATTCATCGGGCTGGGTGCCATGGGCGTGCCGATGGCGGAAAACCTGCTCAAGGGCCGCCATGAGCTTTTCGTGTGGGCGCGCCGTGCGGAGGCCGCGCGGCCGCTGACCGGCAAAGGGGCGAAGCTGTGCGCGTCGCCGAAGGAAGTCGGCACCAGCGCCGAGGCGATTTTCACCATTGTTACCACCGGCGCCGACGTCGAGCAGGTCGTGCTGGGCAAGGACGGCGTGATCCATGGCGCCAAGGCCGGATCGGTGCTGGTCGATTGCAGCACCATCGCGCCGGCCACCGCACGCAAGGTGGCCGCGGAGCTGGCAGGCAGAGGCGTGGACATGCTCGATGCCCCGGTTTCGGGGGGCGAAGCCGGGGCACAGGCGGGCACGCTTTCGATCATGATCGGCGGCCGCGCGGAGGTGTTCGAGCGCATGAAACCGCTGCTGTCGCTGCTGGGCAAGACGCTGGTGCACGTCGGCGAATCCGGCGCCGGGCAGGTGGCGAAGGCGGCAAACCAGTTGGTGCTGGTGGTTTCGATCCAGGGCATCGCCGAGGCGATGACATTCGCCCGCGCCAACGACGTGGACTTCAAGCCAGTGTGGGAGGCACTCACCAAAGGCTTTGCCGGCAGCCGCGTTCTCGAAGTGTTCGGCCCGCGCATGATGCAACGCCAATTCGTCGCCGGTCTGGATGCGCGCCTGCACCACAAGGACGCCAATATCGTGCTTCAGTGCGCGTACGAATCGAAGACGCCGGTACCGGCGGCCGCGCTTGCCGCGCAGGCATTCAACGCGCTCATGGCGCGCGCCGGCACGCGCTGGGATTCGGCCGCGATCCTGCAGGTGATCGAAGACATGAATGGGCGCACGGCGTGATCGGGTTGACCCCTGGCCGGCGACAAGAGCGTTCGATTCAAAGAAAGGTAAGTGTTTTCCTTGCGACTGGCGGAAACTGCGCTGACAGCGAGGTACGCAGGAAACTCGTCGCGGATTGGTCTTCCTTGCGTCTTTGCGTCGAGATCTTGCTTCTGCGCCCTCCTTGAGCCCGCCCCTGGCCAGCTGAGAATGGCTGCATTTTCGGCTGCTCGATGGTGCCGGTCGTTTAGAATTGCGGCCTCAGCCGCCCTCGCAACGCCGCCGAATTGCTCCGATGGGTTCCGTTCCCGCCGTCCCGAAAACCGTTCCTGCGACCGCCGGGTGGCGCGCGCTGCGTGAAGCCATTGATCGCGGCATGCTGCGCACGTGCGGCCCTCTGCGCGCGCGTCTAAAGCAGCTCGAGGAGTCGGCCCGCTGTGGCAGGGACGTAGCCACCGAGCGCGACAAGCTCACTGCCGACGCGCTGCACTCCGTTGAACAGGTGGAGCAGCGGCGGGCGAGGCTGCCGCAGGTGACGTTCCCGGAAGAGTTGCCGATCAGCGCGAAACGCGGCGACATCGCAGAGGCGATCCGCGTGCACCAGGTGGTGATCGTCTGCGGCGAGACCGGTTTCGGCAAGACCACGCAACTGCCGAAGATCTGTCTTGAGCTAGGGCGCGGCGTGCAGGGCATGATCGGCCACACCCAGCCGCGCCGGATCGCCGCGCGCTCGGTGGCCTCCCGGATCGCCGCGGAGTTGCGGACCACGCTCGGCGACGCGGTTGGCTACCAGGTGCGCTTCACCGACAAGACCAGCAGCGAAAACTTCGTGAAGGTGATGACCGATGGCATCCTGCTCGCCGAAACCCAGGGTGAGCGCTGGCTGTCGCAGTACGACACGCTGATCATCGACGAGGCGCACGAACGCAGCCTGAACATCGATTTCCTGCTCGGTTATGTCAAGCAACTTCTGCCGCGCCGGCCCGAGCTGAAGCTGATCATCACTTCCGCGACCATCGATGCCGAACGTTTCTCCAGGCACTTCGACAATGCGCCGGTGATCGAGGTGTCGGGACGGCTTTACCCGGTGGACGTGTGGTACCGCCCGTTCGACGAGAACGACGAAGACGAGCACGAAATCGATCTGCCGCAAGCGATCGTCGATGCAGTGGACGAAGTAACGGCTCGCACATCAACCGGCGACGTGCTGGTGTTCCTGCCGGGGGAGCGGGAAATCCGCGAAGCCGCCGAGGCCTTGCGCAAGCATCATCCGCAGGGCGCCGAGATCCTGCCGCTGTTCGCGCGGCTGTCCGCACAGGAGCAGGAGCGCATCTTTGCACCCGGGGGCGGCACGCGCCGCATCGTGCTTGCCACCAACGTGGCGGAGACCTCGCTGACCGTTCCGGGTATCCGCTTCGTGATCGACTCGGGGCTCGCCCGCATCAACCGCTACAGTTATCGCAACAAAGTGGAACTGCTGCAGGTTGAAAAGATTTCGCGGGCTTCGGCCAACCAGCGCGCGGGACGCTGCGGGCGGGTGATGAGCGGCGTCTGCGTGCGCCTTTACGGCGAAGAGGATTTCAAGACCCGTGCCGAATTCGGCGACCCCGAGATCCTGCGCTCTTCGCTCGCCTCGGTGATCCTGCGCATGGGCGCGCTGAAACTCGGCGAGATCGAGGACTTTCCGTTTGTCGATGCCCCGGCCTCGAGGATGATCGCCGACGGCTATCAACTGCTGGCCGAGCTCGGCGCGGTGGACGAGGCGCGCAAGCTCACACCGGTCGGTGAAAAGCTGGCGAAGCTGCCGATCGATCCGCGGGTGGGGCGCATGCTGGTCGCGGCGAAACAGGAAGGCTGCCTGAATGAAGTGCTGATCATCGCCGCGGCGCTGTCGGTGCAGGATCCACGCGAACGGCCGATGGACAAGCAGGAAGCGGTGACGCAGGCGCACGCGGAGTTTCTCGAC
>JAXIOX010000095.1:0-3304 GCA_045403275.1 Burkholderiales bacterium
ATGACATGGCGGATGATGTGGTATTCGTCGGACACGCCGTTTCCACCGTGCATGTCGCGTGCAAGACGTGCGATGTCGAGCGCCTTTCCCGCTGAATTGCGTTTGACGAGCGAGATCATCTCCGGCGCTGCGCGGCCCTCGTCCATCAGCCGTCCGACTCGCAGCACCGTCTGCAGTCCCAGAGTGATCTCGGTCTGCATGTTGGCAAGCTTCAGTTGGATCAACTGGTTCGCCGCCAGCGGCCGGCCGAACTGCTTGCGGTCCATGACGTAGTCACGCGCCGCGTGCCAGCAGAATTCGGCGGCGCCACGCGCACCCCAGGAAATTCCATAGCGAGCCTTGTTCAGGCAGCCGAACGGGCCTTTCAGCCCCTCGACGTTGGGAAGCAGGTTCGCGTCCGGAACGAAGACATCGTCCATCACGATCTCTCCGGTAACCGATACCCGCAGGCTGAACTTGCCTTCTATTTTCGGAGTGCTCAGCCCCTTCATCCCGCGTTCGAGAATGAAGCCGCGGATGACGTCACGGTCGTCCTTGGCCCATACCACCATCACGTCGGCGACCGGGGAGTGGGTGATCCACATCTTGGCGCCTTTCAAAAGGTATCCGCCGTCGGTTTTCCGTGCCCGCGTAATCATGCCGCCCGCATCGGAGCCATAGTCCGGCTCGGTGAGCCCGAAGGCGCCGACCAGTTCGCCCTTCGCCAGGCCGGGCAGATACTTCTGCCGCTGTGCCTCTGTGCCATAGGTATAGATCGGGTACATCACCAGCGACGACTGGACGCTCATCGAAGAACGGTAGCCGCTGTCCACGCGCTCGAGTTCGCGCGTGATAAGGCCGTAGCAGACTTGGTTGAGACCGGCGCAACCGTAGCCTTCGATCGTAGGGCCGAAAAATCCCATGCTGCCCATTTCGGAGAGCACGGCACGGTCGAATTTTTCGTGACGGTTTGCTTCCACCACGCGCGGCATTAGTTTTTCCTGGCAGTAGGCGCGCGCTGAATCGCGCACCATGCGTTCCTCGTCGCTGAGCTGTTCGTCGAAAAACAGGGGATCGTCCCAGCGGAAAGAGGGGCGGGTGAGTGGAGCGTTCATCGCGGTCTCCTGGAGAATTATGCCAAGTGGGCAGAGCAACTCCGGACGCGACCGGCCGGCAAGGCGGTCACGCGCTCGGTACCGCAGGAAGTATACACAGGCGTGTGCATGTGCCGCGACGGCTGATGAGGGTGAGGCGCCGGCATCGAAACCGGCAAGGCAGGCGGGCTACTTCTTCTGCGTGCTGCAGATGTCGAAACCGTCGCGCCAACCGGCCGCGTATTGGGGCTCGCGTTTGAAGCGCTGCTCGTCCTTTTTCTGGCCGACCGTACGCTTCGCGCTCTCGCAGCCGTCGAGATAGCCGGCACGGAACTCGGGCGGGTAACCGCCCAGATTGACATTGGGCTCCTTCTTCTGGACCGCGCATGCGCACATCAAGGCGGCTGCCAGCAGCATCGACAGTTTCTTCATGAATTCACCGGTTCTGGTCGCCCGCGTCCTTGGCCTTTTCCACGAGGGTGGCCAAAGTGTCTCGGGACTGGGCGGCAAACGGTCCGTCAAGGGTAACCGCCCGGCGCGCAACCTCGAGTGCCTGCGCAAGCCGTCCCTGCGCATCCAACGTGAGCGCAAGGTTGTTCAGTGCCGGCACCGGGTCGGAGGCCATATCGGCCAGCTTCCTGAATGCGAATTCGGCTGCTTGCCAATCCTGCAGGGAAAACGCGGTATTGCCAAGCCCCAGCAGCGCCAGTTGATTGTGTGGCCATTTTTCCGTTGCGGCGAAGTATGCATCCCGCGCTGCCGCTGTGGAAGCAACCTTCTCGAATGCGACGGCGGCGTGCAAGTAATCGCTCTCCGCAACGGCTGCAGGGATGGTCCCGGGCGGTACGGTCACCATGGCCCAGTAGCGGCTGCGTTTCCAGGTGTGCTCGAACACCGGCATCGCCATCACTTGTCGCTTGGTGCGGCCCGAGCGAAGAATGATTTCGTCGGCGCCGAGGTCGTAGCCGACGACAACTGCGTAATGCCACATCGGAACCCAGTCCAAGGCAAGGTTCTGCAGCACGATGACAGGTGTGCCGTTGGCTATTTCCGCGAGCAACGCGTCCAGTCTGGGCGGAAGTGCAACGGCCAGCGCGTCGTGACGGCGGGCTGTGGCCAGCATTTCCGGTTGCAGGCTGCCACGGCGGGTTGGCAGAAAGACTTGCTGCGCAAGTTCCTCGGGCGTCGCGGCTTTGCCGACGGCGTTAAGCGTGGTGGCAAGCGCGGCCGGTCCGCATTGAAATTCCACCTGAGGGAAAAACGGTGACTGGTCCAGCTCGACGGCCTTGGGCAGCGGCGACGGAGGCGCGCTCCGGAGCGCGCGGCTTTGCGGGGCGGCACAACCGGCCAGCAGGGCGCAGATAAAAAAAACGCCCGATAACAGAGGGAATCGGGCGTGAAACACGCAAAAGCGCATTGAAGGGGTTTATTTGATCGGGCGGGTAAAGCTGAACACTTTGGTAAATCCCAGAATGTCGGTTATGAGAAGGACGATAAACACGACCAGAACCGTCCCAAGAACGTCGATTCCGCCGGAGGGAAGCGAATCGAGCTGCTGCGACAGAGCCCGCGCCTCGTCGTCGGTAAGCGCCGCGACGCGCTGGTTTGCCTCGTCCACGCTCACACCGCGCCTGATGAGTTCCGCCCGGATTTCCGGACGGGCGAGCACTGTGCTGATGGCAATGCGATCCTGGTTTGCCGCCGTCTGCGCTACCTGCCCAGTCGAGATCAGCGCGGCATGGGCCGGAAACGAGGCGACATTGCTGATCGAAAGGGCTACGACACAGGCAATAGAACGTGTCCAGAATCCATTCATCGCGCTTATTGTTAGGTTAGCGTTTCGGATCAACCCAAGGGGATGACCGTGCCGTTGACCAGCTTGACACGCTCACCGATGCTGAACGGCGGACGTTGATTTTCGTGGATCGTGAGCAGGGTGCCGTTTTCCATACGCACTATGACGACAAAGCTGAAGGAACTGAGTTTTTGCCTTTCGATCTGATAGGCCCTGCCAGTTGAGCCGAGTGCGGCCGCAAGCTTGCCGTCGTTGCCGTTTGCCTGTTGCGGTTTGATGGAGTCCACGACACCGCAATTCGGGCAGGAAGGCTTGCGCGCGGGAAGGCGTGCACCGGGGCGGAAATTCAGCGGCTTGCCTTGCGCCGCGGTTTCCCCAGCGCTGCGGGTCAACCCCACGTGGGTAAGGCTGGAAGGCACCCGGTCCGAAATGGAAT
>JAXIOX010000023.1:0-1489 GCA_045403275.1 Burkholderiales bacterium
CAGTATTCGCCGATCATCGCCGAGGACTCGGGCTTCACCTTCTGATAGGTGCAGGTTTTGATGAACTTGCCGACCCACAAGCCTCCGGTGTAGCGCGCCGCCTTGCGGGTGGGCAGCGTATGGTTGGTGCCGATCACTTTGTCGCCGTAGGAGACGTTGGTTTCCGGCCCAAGGAACAGCGCGCCGTAGTTGCTCATGTTCTTGAGGAAATAATCCGGTTCCCTGGTCATCACCTGCACGTGTTCGGAAGCGATGCGGTCGGCCTCCTTAACCATTTCGGCGTAATCCTTGCAAACGATCACCTGCCCGTAATCCCGCCATGCCTGGCCGGCGATTGCCGCAGTCGGCAGCGTCTGGAGCTGGCGCTCGACTTCCTTCATCGTTTCTTCGGCGAGCCGGCGCGAGTTGGTGAGCAGGATCGCCGGCGAATTCGGACCGTGCTCGGCCTGGCCCAGCAGGTCGGTCGCGCACATCTCTGCGTCGCAGGAGTCATCGGCAATGATCAGGGTTTCGGTGGGGCCTGCAAACAGGTCGATGCCGACCCGTCCCGAAAGCTGGCGCTTGGCCTCGGCAACGAAGGCGTTGCCCGGACCGGCGATCATGTCGGTCGGCTTGATCGTGGCGGTGCCGAGCGCCATTGCGCCGATCGCCTGCACGCCGCCGATGGTGTAGATCTCGTCGGCGCCGGCAAGACTCATCGCCGCAACGATCGCCGGATGCGGTTTGCCCTGGTACGGCGGCCCGCTCGCAATGATGCGCTTCACCCCGGCCACGCGAGCGGTGACGATGCTCATATGCGCGGAAGCCACCAGCGGATACTTGCCGCCGGGCACGTAGCAGCCGACACTCCCCACCGGGATGTTCCTGTGGCCAAGAATCACGCCGGGCAGGGTTTCCACTTCCACGTCACGCAACGCGTCGCGCTGGATTCGCGCGAAATTGCGGATCTGCTCCTGCGCGAACTTGATGTCTTCGATCACCTGCTTCGGGAGCTGGCGCACGCAGTCCTCGATCTCGGACTTGCTCATGCGGAAGTCTTCCGGCGACCAGTTGTCGAATTTCTTTGACAGATCGCGCACGGCTGCGTCGCCACGCTTCTCGATGTCGGCGAGGATGTCCTCGACGGTTTTGCGTACCTTGGCGATGTCCGCGGCGTCCTGCTCGGCGGAAATGTCGGTTTTCAGAAAAATAGCCATGATCTGACCTTCAAGGAGATGTAATGACAGTGAGTTCAGGCGCCACGCACGGGCGCATTTGCGGGCAACGGGTGAAAACCGGTAGGCGCTATTCTCAGGCGGATACGACGCGCCCGTCAATCCAGACCTTCACCGCAGAGGCGCAAAGGCGCAGAGGAAACGCAAAGGAAAGCAAGACAACTTGAGGTTAAAAAGCCAAGGAGGTAGATAGTCGTGCCACCGCGATTTATCGGCTGGGTGCGGGAAATCGGAACCCCCCGCTTTTTGACACCATTCGTTTGGTTTTCTCTGCG
>JAXIOX010000166.1:0-4822 GCA_045403275.1 Burkholderiales bacterium
TGGAGCAGGCGGCGCCGCTCGCCACCGCGAAGCCGGCCTTGTCCAGCTCGATCACAAGGGTTTCGCCGTCGAGGTTGGGGAAGGCGAAGTACGTGGTATTCGGAATGCGCGGCGCGCCCCGGCCGAAGATCACCGCACCCATTGCCGATACGCCTTGATCCGCGCGGTCCCGCAGCGCCTGCGTAAGGCGCGAGATTTTGTCCATTCGCTCTTGCGCGAGTTCGCAGGCGGCGCCGAACCCGACGATCGCCGGCACGTTCTCGGTGCCGGAGCGCAGTCCCATTTCATGGCCGCCACCGTGGATGATCGGCTTCAGTTCCAGCCGCTTGTCCACTACCAGCGCGCCGGCACCTTTCGGGCCGTAGATCTTGTGCGCCGAAATCGTCATTGCATGCACGCCCAGTGCTTCAAAATCCACCGCGATCTTGCCCAGCGCCTGCACCGCGTCGGTATGCATCCAGGCGCGCTTCTCGCGCGCTTTGGCGGCGATTTCCGCCACCGGCTGAATCACGCCGGTCTCGTTGTTGGCGAGCATGACCGACACCAGCCCGGTGGTGTCAGCAAGCGCGACGTCAACATCGGCGAGATCGACCAGCCCGTTGGGCCGGACCGCAAGCTTGCGCAGCGTCCAACCCTGGCGCGCCAGGTCCTGCGCCGGCTTCGCCACGCAGGGATGCTCGATGCCGCTGACCACAACTTGAGTGGGCTTCAGATACGCCGCCGCACCCTTGATGAACAGATTGTTCGCTTCGGTTCCGCCGGACACGAATACCACCTGCGAAGCTTGCACGTTCACCAGGCTTGCAACCTGTTCGCGAGCCCGGTTCACCGCCTTGCGCGCACGGGTGCCGAATTCGTGGCGGCTGGAGGCGTTGCCGTACTCCCCTTTGAGGAAGGGCAGCATTGCCTCGAGCACGCGCTCGTCGGGGGCCGTGGTGGCGTTATGATCGAAATAGACGTGCATCGCGTTCAGGTCAGACCGACGCCGGTTCTTTCGGCTTCGCCAGGTTCTGGCGATTGTCATGCATCTGCATGGCCGCAACGTCGGAGGACTTCTTCGTTTGCTTTGCCACCAAATCGGATAGCTTCACCGCGCCGAGGTAGTCGAAGATGTGCTTGTTGAGGTCGGCCCACAGATCGTGGGTCATGCACTTCTGCTCATCCTTACAGTTTTCCTTGCCGCCACATTGGGTCGCATCGATGGGTTCATCCACCGCAACGATGATGTCGGCAACCGAAACTTCCGGGGTCGGCCGCGCCAGGTTGTAACCGCCGCCCGGACCACGCACGCTGGAAACCAGCCCCTGCCGGCGCAGTTTGCCGAACAACTGTTCGAGGTAGGACAGCGAAATCTTCTGCCTGTCGCTGATGTCCGCCAGCGTCACCGGACCTTCTCCGTTGCGCATCGCCAAATCGATCATGGCGGTTACTGCAAAACGCCCTTTGGTTGTGAGTCGCATGGTCGCCTCTGCTCAATAATTCATGAAAACAGTAACTTAAAAATCCTACTAAAGTGCTCAAGTATACTCAAACCCGAGCACTTTAGTCAACAATGCGGTTCAGGTAGGCGGGATCGAACTTGTCCGCAGTAGCACGTGCGTCCTCGACCTTGACGCCCATTCGGGCAAGTTGCTCCAGGATGTACTCGATGCGCCTGTCCGCGGACACGCTGTGGTCGATCAGGCCGTGGATCGCCTTCACCACCGGATCGTTCACGTCCGGGCCGATACCGTAAGCAGAAAACCCCATTTTTTCAGCGGTCTGCTCGCGTGCGCTCATGGTTTCCTCGTCCAGGATCCGCGCCGGGATGCCGACCGCGGTCGCCCGCGCCGGCACATCCTTTACTACCACAGCATTCGAGCCGACCTTGGCGCCATCGTGGATCGTGATCGGGCCGAGAATTTTCGCGCCTGCTCCCACCACCACCCCGTTGCCGAGCGTGGGATGGCGCTTGCCCTTGTTCCACGAGGTGCCACCGAGCGTGACGCCGTGATAGAGCGTGCAATCATCTCCGATCAGTGCGGTTTCGCCGATCACCACACCCATGCCGTGATCGATGAAAAAGCGTCTTCCGATGCTCGCGCCGGGATGGATCTCGATGCCGGTCAGCCAGCGCCCGATGTGGGAAACGAAACGCCCCAGCCACTTCAGGCCCCAGCCCCACAGCCGATGCGCCAGGCGATGGAACAGCAGGGCGTGAAAACCCGGATAGCAGGTGATGACCTCCCACGCCGAACGAGCCGCCGGGTCCCGGTCGAATACCACGCAGATTTCTTCACGAATTCGGCTGAACATAGATAAACCTTCGAAGTTTCAGGTATTTTCGTAATTATGACTGTTTCAGTCAACTATTCGTTCCCAGCGCCCGTACGGTCCCGAACCGCGCGCAGGAAACCGCGAAGGATGTTTACCTCCTCTGTTTCCAGCCGCGAGCGGGCGAACAGCCGGCGCATGCGCTGCATCAGGCGCTTCGGTTGCTGCGGGTCGAGAAATCCGCTGGCATGGAAGACGTCCTCGAGCTGGCGGTAAAAGCCCTCAACTTCGTCGTGGGTCGCCGCCTCCGAATTTCGTAGAGATGGCATCGCTGTGCCGGCAACGGTCATGCGCAGTTCGTACGCAAATACCTGCACCGCTTGCGCCAGGTTAAGCGAGGCATACTCGGGATTGGCCGGGATCACTGCGATCAGTTGGCACTTGTTGACGTCGCGAACGGTGAGCCCGGTCCGTTCGGGACCGAAGACCAACGCAACTGTGCCGTGTGAGGCGTCCTGCACCAGGCGTTTGCAGGCCTCGCGGCAATCCACGACTTCGTGCGTGAGGTCGCGATGACGCGAGGTCGAAGCCACCACCAGAACGGTCCCCGCAAGTGCAACCTCCAGGCTGTCGCACACGACGGCTTCGCTTAGTACATCTCGCGCACCGGAAGCAAAAGCTTCCGCGTCGGCATGGGGAAAGTGCTTCGGTTTGACCAGGACCAGGCGCGAAAGACCCATTGTCTTCATAGCGCGCGCGACAGCGCCGATGTTACCGGGATGGCTGGTCTCGCAGAGCACGACCCGCACCCGGTCAAGTGCGGCTGGGGTCATCATCGAATAGAATTGCGGCTTCGTTCTTTACCAGTGCCCCACTCCTCATGCATCCGATGCTCAACATCGCGGTGAAAGCCGCGCGCCGTGCCGGCGGCATCATCGGCCGCGCATCCCAGAACCTGGACGTTCTGACCATCAAGCACAAGAGCCTTAACGACCTGGTCTCCGAAGTGGACCGCGCATCGGAAGAAGCGATCATCGACGTGATCAAAAGCGCGTATCCGGAGCACGCGATTCTAGCAGAGGAAAGCGGCGCCTCCGGCGATTCGGAATACGTCTGGATCATCGATCCGCTTGACGGCACCACCAACTTCCTGCACGGGTTTCCGCAGTATTGTGTTTCAATCGGCCTGCTGCACAAGGGCGTGCCGACGCAGGCCGTCATTTTCGATCCGACACGCAATGACCTCTACACCGCTTCGCGCGGGCGCGGCGCATATCTCAACGACAAGCGGCTGCGGGTATCCAGGCGCGACAAGCTGATCGACGGCCTGATCGGCACCGGCTTTCCGTTCCGCATGTTCGAATACCTGGACGCCTACAACGCGATGCTCAAGGACATGATGACCAAGTGTGCCGGTGTACGCCGACCGGGCTCGGCCGCCCTCGACCTCGCCGCAGTTGCGGCGGGGCGTTTCGACGGCTTCTGGGAAATCGGGCTCTCTGCATGGGACATGGCGGCAGGCGTGATCATGATCACCGAGTCCGGCGGTCTGGTCGGCGACTTCGAGGGCAACAACAAGTATATGGAGCGCGGGCAGATCGTCGCCGGCAACCCGAAGATCTTCAGCCAGATCCTGCACGTTCTCCAGCCCTACCTGACTGCGAAGATGAAGGCCTGAGCCGCCAAGACGCCAAGAGCGCCAAGAGAAAACTGAAAAAAAATACATAACCACGTGGTACACGAGAACGTTAGTTACAAGACAGACATTGTGGTCTATGAGCAAGGTTGTCCCAGTGCTCCCCGTGGTTCAGCATGAGTACTCAATTTCCTTGGCGCTCTTGGCGTCTTGGCGGCTAATCAACCAATGAATCAAGCCCAGCACACGCCGATGATGCAGCAGTACCTGCGCATCAAGGCGCAGCACCCGGACAAGCTGGTGTTGTATCGCATGGGCGATTTTTACGAGCTGTTCTTCGAGGACGCCGAGCGCGCTGCAAAGCTGCTCGATATCACGCTCACCAGCCGCGGCCAATCGGCCGGCGAACCGATTCGCATGGCCGGCGTGCCCTTCCATGCAGTCGAGCAATACCTCGCCAAGCTGATCAGGCTCGGCGAATCGGTGGCGATTTGCGAGCAGATCGGCGACCCCAACGCTTCCAAGGGCCCGGTCGAACGGCAGGTTACCCGGGTCGTAACACCGGGGACGCTTACCGATGCGGCGTTGCTGGACGAGAAGCGCGACAACCTGTTGCTCGCGCTCAACCCGCAGGGAAATCTGCTGGGGCTGGCCTGGTTGTCTCTGGCAAGCGGCCGTTTCACCGTCGAGGAAACGGGGCAGGAAAATCTCACATCTGAACTTCAGCGGCTGCAGCCCGCGGAAATCCTCGCCCCGGACGACTTCAACGATGCGGCGCTCCAGGGCGCGAGCATCGCGGTGAAGCGGCTGGCGACCTGGCAGTTCGACCGCGACGCCGCGGTACGGACTCTGACTAGGCATTTCGAGACCCGCGATCTCTCCGGTTTCGGCGCCAACGAACTCGGCCCCGCCCTGGGCGCCGCAGGCGCGCTG
>JAXIOX010000009.1:0-14963 GCA_045403275.1 Burkholderiales bacterium
CGATCCGCTGCATACTCTGCACCGTTGAGCTTGTGCGCGGTCCCGGTCTTGCCGGCAACCCGGTAACCGGCGACCTGGGCGCGCGTTGCGGTTCCGCCGGGTTGGGTCACCGTTTCCAGCATCTTGCGCACCGCCTGCGCGGTGCGCCGCGATACCACGCGCTTGCCCTCGACTGTCTGGTCGCGACGAATCAGGGTCAGTTGCTTCAGTTCGCCGCCGGTGGCGAATACCGAGTAGGCGCGCGCCAGTTGCAACAGGCTGACGGAGACGCCGTGGCCATAGGACATGGTGGCGTGTTCGATCGGTTTCCAGCTCTGGTAGGCGCGCAAGCGCCCCGTTGCTTCTCCGGGAAACCCCACTCTGGTCTGGGCGCCGAAGCCGACTGCGGAAAAGATTGCCCAGAGCTTCTGCGGCGCCATCGCCAACGCGATCTTCGCCGAGCCCACGTTCGATGACTTCTGGATCACCTGGGAGACGGTGAGAAAGCCCTCGGGATGAACGTCGCGAATGGTGCGCTTGCCGATGGTGAAGCGGCCGTGCTCGGTGTCAATGACGCTGCCCGGACGCACCAATCCGGACTCCAGTGCGGCGGCTGCGGTGAACGGCTTCAGAGTCGAACCGGGCTCGAACAGGTCCACCACCGCGCGGTTGCGCGATCGGGCCATCTGCAGGGTATGGCGGTTGTTCGGGTTGTAGGTGGGCCAGTTCGCCAGCGCCAGCACTTCGCCCGAGGCCGCATCAAGCACCACGATGCTTCCCGCCTTGGCCTCGTGCTCGGCGACTGCGCTCTTCAGATCCCTGAAGGCGAGATACTGGATGCGCTGATCGATGGAGAGCGCCAGATCGCGGCCCTGCTGGGGCGCGCGAATACTCTCCACGTCCTCGATGATCCGCCCGAGCCGGTCCTTGATTACGCGCCGGCTGCCGCGCTTTCCGGCGAGCCATTCCTGGTACGCCAGTTCGATGCCTTCCTGCCCGTTGTCGTCCACCCCGGTAAAGCCGACCACGTGCGCAGTCACTTCCGCTGCGGGGTAGTAACGGCGGTACTCGCGCTGCAGAAACACGCCGGGAAGATTGAGTTGCACGACTTTCGTCGCCTGCTCCGGGGGCAACTGCCGCTTGAGATACACGAACTCGCGCTCACTGTCGGCAAGGCGTCGCCTCAGTTCCGTCGCATCCATGCCGAGCAGGCGCGCCAGCTTCACTCTTTGCTCGGTGCTAAGGTTGGCGTCCGCGGGAGATGCCCACACCGATTCCACGGGCGTGCTCACCGCCAGAGGTTCGCCATGCCGGTCGGTCACCATGCCGCGATGCGCGGAAATCTCGACCACGCGCGCATAGCGGGTTTCGCCTTTCTGCTGCAGAAAATCGTTATGCAGCCCTTGCAAATAAAGAGCCCGCGCCGCCAACACCGTGAACCCGCAGAAAACCAGCAGCAACAGCAGCCGCGCCCGCCACACGGGCAGGCGCACCGAAAGAGCTGGATTTAGGGAGGGTCTCATGGGTTGGACGGCGCGGGAGGGGGAGGAACGAGATGCACGCGTGCCGCCGGCGGTACACGCATGTGCAGAATGTTGGCCGCGATCTTTTCGACGCGGGAATGCATCGCCCAGGTGCTTTGTTCCAGCTGCAACTGGCCGTATTCGACTTCGAGCTGCTTGGCGACTTCCTGCTGCTTCTGCAACTCCACGAAAAGCTTTCGCGCCTTGTGCTGCGAGGTCACCAGCGCAAGCGCGCAGACGACCAGGATTCCCGACAGCACGAGATTGAGCTTAATCACGTCCCGATCCTTTCCGCGACCCGCATCACCGCGCTGCGGGCGCGAGGGTTGGCGGCAACCTCGGATTTGGAGGGGAAAACCGGTTTGCCGATCAGCTTGAGGTGCGGCTTCGGCATTTCGTGCGCGCGCAGCGGCAGACGCGCGGGCAGCGCGCCGGGCTGCGAATGCATGCGCATGAACTGCTTGACGATGCGGTCTTCGAGCGAGTGGAAACTGATCACCACCAGTCGGCCGCCGTCATCTAGGACTTCGAGGCACTGGGGCAACATCACCGCCAACTCTTCAAGCTCCTGATTGACGTGAATCCGTATAGCTTGGAAGGTGCGCGTCGCCGGGTCCTGATGCGGCTCGCGCGTGGGAACGGCTTTTGCCACGATCTCGGCAAGTTGCCGTGTGCGGTCGACAGGCCCGCGCGATCGAGCCGCAACAATCGCTCTTGCAATCTGTTTAGCAAACCGTTCTTCGCCATAGCGCTTGATGACCTCCCCGATCTCCTGTTCCGAAGACTGCTCCAGCCATTGCGCCGCGGTTTGCCCCCGGCTCGTATCCATGCGCATGTCCAGCGGCCCGTCGAAGCGGAAGCTGAACCCCCTGTCCGCCTCGTCAAGCTGCGGCGAGGACATGCCAAGGTCGAGCAACACGCCGTTGACATGCGCGACACCCGCCCGTCCAACCACCTCCCGCAACGCGGCGAATGGGGCATGAAATACGACAAGGCGCGGATCGCCTATTTCCATTGCCGCGGCGATCGCCATGGCATCGCGATCCAGGGCGATCAGCTTCCCCAAGCTGCCGAGCCGCGCCAGAATCGCGCGGCTGTGTCCGCCGCGGCCGAAGGTTCCATCCACGTAGGTGCCATCGGCCTTGACGCGCAGAGCTTCGACCGCTTCCTCAAGAAGTACCGTCTGATGTGAGCGCAAGTGGCGATCCGCTCGATCTCACAGCGCGAAGTTCTCCATTCCCGGGGGCAGTTTGTCGCCGCCTGCGGCAAGCTGTTCGAGCTGCTTTTCCCAGGTGCTCTGGCTCCAGATTTCGAAGTGACTGCCCTGCCCGACCATCATCACCTGCTTCTCCAGGCCGGCGAATTTGCGCAGTTCCGGTGAAATTAATAGCCGCCCGGAGGCATCCAGTTCGACTTCCTCGGCAAAACCGACCAGCAGGCGCTTCCACAAACTGGCTTGAGGATCGAAGCTGGAGAAACCCATGATCCGGGCGCGGATCGGCTCCCACGCCGGCGCGGGGTAGAGCAATAGGCAGCGGTGCGGATGAGCTGTAAGTACTTGCTTACTGCCGTTCCCTAATTGCAAGGCGTCGCGATGCCGCGTTGGAACGGCAAGGCGGCCCTTGGCATCGAGGTTTAGTGCTGTCGCCCCCTGAAACATTTGTTATTCCACCGGAAGTATTGGAATTTCCAAGTATTCCCACAAAACCCTACTTTCCCCCACTCTAGTGGAAAAAAAATAGCAGGTCAAGGGGAACCCGCCGGCTTTTTTCAGTTACGACAAAGACTTACAAGCGACTCTTGAATTCACATCGGCTTAATGGCAATTACTCCTTAAAATTACGATAGTTAAGACACGTATTTAATGTCCTTTCGATGAATTGGTGGTGTGCATCGCGGATAGAGTCCGGGAAAAAATTTCCTGGCAGGAAGCCGAAATGCGGGAAAGGGTGAAGCTGGCCTGTAAGCCGGGTTCTGTGGAGCGCCTTACGGCGCCCCGGCAGTCATTCATCTGGGCCGACAGTTGCCTGTCGGCTCGAGCGACCTACCCGGGAGCAGCGCGAGCCGCGCTGTTGCTCCCCTATTTGGTCTTGCTCCGGATGGGGTTTGGCGTGCCGTCCGTGTTGCCACGTCCGCGGTGGGCTCTTACCCGACAGTCTCGCGACTGCCCACGCTCCTTGCGGGGCGCACACCGTTTCACCATCGCCTGATCCGCCGTCCTTCTCGCTACCAGAGCGAGTCCTTGCGACCTTGCGGCCGCAAAGCCGGGGCGTCGGCCATCGGCAGTCTGTTCTCTGTGCCACTTTCCATCGCCTCACGGCGTCCGGCAGTTAACCGGCATCCTGCTCTGCGGAGCCCGGACTTTCCTCTGCGCAAGCGAATTGCGCAGCGACTGCCCGGCCAGCTTCAAAATGGATTATCGCATCGGAAAGCCGGGGTCCCCGGACTTTAGTTGCGGCATGACTTTGATCCGCTGCGCGGCTAAAAGTCAGCCTTCACAGCAACACCGCTCGCGGCCGTCGTGCCGCCGACCTCCCGCGAAGTTGTCCTCTGCGCAAGCGAATTGCGCAGCGACTGCCCGGCCAGGCGGGATACCCCGCTCCGCATCCTGTCGACGAGCCGTTCACCCAGTCGCAGAAAATCGCGGATCTGGTGAAGCGGCGGCACCCGGAAGCGGTGTCCGGAGGTACGGAGCCGACCATACCGGCGTTCCCTTGAATGTTTTCACTGGACAATCTCGGCAGTCCGAAAACGTTTCGCACTCTGCGGTCGCCCGCCTGATGCCGTTCCATCGGCGCCTTGGCACGACAAGGGCTTCGCTCTGTCTGTTCCAACCGCAATGCAGCATTGCCCGTTTGACAGGCAAAAAAAGAGGGGCATTTCGCCCCTCGGGTGTCCGGTTTCCCATTCATGTTGGTCTTATTTCCTGCCGTTGACGGCTGCCTTGAGTTTCGCGCCCGCCGCAAACTTCGCCGTCTTGGCCGCTGGAATCTTGATCGCCGCACCCGTTTGAGGATTGCGGCCCGTGCGTGCAGCACGCTTGCCCTGCGAGAAGGTTCCGAAGCCAACCAGGGTCACGCTTTCGCCTTTCTTCAGAGATACGGTTACGGCGTCTATGAATGCATCGATCATGGTGTCCGCCATGGCTTTGCTGGCGCCTGTTTTTTTTGCTATCGCTTCGACGAGTTCTGCTTTGTTCATTTATCCCCCTGTCATCTAAACGTACTGCGACTGGAAGCTTAGAATTTGGTTGCCATCCAGTCAACGCACACGCGCATTGAGAGAGACTTTCGCGGCGATGCACCACGAGTATTGATGCAACTGCACCGGCATTGTTCTTGCCTCCCTCGATGCCTCCTCACACCCTGCTTCATTATCCACGACTCACGGCGCCAACCCTAGTGCCCGGTTCCGAAATGAACCGTTAGCGCGCCGCAGCCGGCAGTGCTTACAAGACCTTCGCGTCACGCGACCTGCCAGGCAATCGAAGCGCCGCTTCGCAACGGTACCAGCGTGTCGACCCCGTAATGCAATTCCTCCGGCACCACCCAGGCCTTCTTCTTCAGTATGATTTGCTCGCGATTGCGCGGCAGGCCGTAGAAGTCCGCGCCGAAGCAAGCGGCAAAACCTTCCAATTTGTCGAGCGCTCCCGCCGCTTCGAAGGCCTCCGCGTACAACTCGATACCGCCGTGAGCGGTGTAGATTCCGGCGCAGCCGCAATCAGTTTCCTTTGCGTGACGCGCATGTGGCGCGCTGTCGGTACCAAGAAAAAATTTGGAATTGCCCGAAGTTGCCGCTTTCACCAACGCCTGGCGGTGCTCTTCGCGCTTGAGCACCGGCACACAGTAGTAATGCGGGCGGATCCCGCCGCGAAATAGGTCGTTGCGGTTGAGCAGAAGATGATGCGCGGTGATGGTCGCCGCCACGGTATCCGGCGCGCTGAGCACGAACGTCACCGCGTTGGCGGTGGTAATGTGCTCGACGACGATCTTCAGCCGCGGGAAACGCTGCACCAGTGCGGTCAAAGTGCGATCGATGAAGACCTTCTCCCGGTCGAACACATCCACGTTTGCGTCGGTCGTTTCGCCGTGAATCAGCAACGGCATCCCGACTTCGGCCATGATCTCGAAGGTGTTGAAGCACTTCCGGATGTCGGTCACGCCTGCATCCGAATTGGTCGTTGCGCCAGCCGGGTAGTACTTCACCGCGTGCACGAACCCGCCCGACTTCGCAGCGCGGATTTCCTGCGGCCCGGTGTTGTCGGTGAGATACAGCGTCATCAATGGCAAGAAATTGCTGCCTGCAGGCAATGCGGCGAGGATGCGGTCGCGATAAGCGCCAGCCGCGGCGGTCGTCGTTACCGCGGGTCTGAGGTTAGGCATGACGATGGCGCGGGCGAAACGCCGCGCAGTATCTGGCAGCACCGCCTTCATTGCGTCGCCATCGCGCAGATGCAGGTGCCAGTCGTCGGGTTTGGTGATGGTGATCTGCATCAAGTCAGTGTCCGGTGGCCGGGGTGAATCCCTGTCTTATTGCTTCTTGAGTTCAAGCGCGCGCTGGTAGAGCGCGTTCTTCCGCGCGCCGGTGATTTCGGCGGCGAGCTTCACCGCCAGCTTCAGAGGCAGCTCGTGGAGCAGAAGTTCCAACACGCGCGGCGAATAATCCGCCGCTTGCGCGGCGTCGTCAGCGCAACCTTCCACCAGGAGCACGAACTCGCCGCGGCGGTGGTCCTCGTCCTGTTGCAGCCAGGCGCCGGCTTCGGAAAGCCTGCAGACGTGCACCTGTTCGAAGAGCTTGGTTAGCTCGCGTGCGATGCCGATGCGACGCTCACCGCCGAACACGGCCACCATGCTCCCCACCGATTCCACGATCCGGTGCGGCGCCTCGTAGAACACCAGCAGGCCGGTTTGGCGGCTGAGTCCCGCCAACGCAATTTCGCGATTGCTTTTCCTGGCCGGCAAAAAACCATGGAAGCAGAACGTCGCGGCCCGCATACCCGATGCTGCAATCGCGGCGATGGCCGCGTTCGGACCCGGGATCGGTACCACGCGAAAACCTGCTTTGCGCACATGCGCCACTGCCATCGATCCCGGATCGCTGATTCCGGGCGTGCCGGCATCGGATACCAACGCCACCGATTTTCCCTTCGTGAGCAGCGCGATAAGGCGCCTGGCCGCAACGTGCTCGTTGTGTTCGTGCAGTGCAAACAGCTTCGCATGAATGCCGTGATGGCTGAGCAGTTTCCGCGTAACTCGCGTGTCTTCGGCAGCAACGCAGTCGACGGACTTCAGCAACTCGAGCGCGCGCAGCGTGATATCGCGCAGATTCCCGATCGGTGTGGCCACCACATATAATGTGGGCTCAGCCAGTTTGGTGTCGTCACTATGCAACTTCGCCCCGCCTTTTCGCTGTTGATAGCGGCGTTACTATACTGGGCGCCCATCGCCTTATCCACCCGCCCGGCCGCCGCACAGGAAACCGGGAACGCCGGCGCCCCGCCCACGCAGGCGCACATCGCGGTAATTCTGCCGCTACAGTCCGCCTCTTTCGGCAAGCACGCCGACTCGGTGCGTCTTGGCATTCTCGCCGCCACCGGGCTGATGCAGGAAAACGGACCGGGAGTGACCGTGTACGCCACCACGGAGGACACTGACCAGATTCTCACCGCATACCAGCGCGCAGTGTCGCGCGGCGCGCGCGCGGTGATCGGTCCGCTTACCCGCAACGGCGTCACCGCGCTCGCTCTGAGCGGCTTGGTCAGCGTGCCCACGCTCGCACTCAATGTTCCGGACGGCGACATACTGATGCCTCGCGACCTGTACGCGTTCGGCCTGCAGATCGAGTCGGAGGCGCGCCAGGTCGCGCAATTCGCTTTCAGCCAGGGCGGGCGCAGAGCCTTCGTCGTTGCTGGCGAGACTTCCCTGGACAGTCGAATTGCGCAGGCCTTTCTCGGTGAATGGAGCAGGCTGAAGGGAGAAGTCGCGGGCAAGCACAGCTACACGACGGAAGCATACGCGCTCGCCAAGCTACGCGAGCAACTTCCGGCATCCAAGGCGGATGCAGTATTCCTGACCATGGGAGCAACGCGCGTACGCTTCATCCGCTCATTTTTAGGAGGCAGCTTGCCGATCTATGCCACCTCGCTGGTGTTCGTATCCAACGCCGACACCCTTGGCAACTTCGATCTGGAAGGTGTGCGCTTCCTCGACATGCCGTGGCTGCTGCAACCGGACCATCCTGCAGTGATGAGTTATCTGAGGCCTGACGTTCAAACCTCGGCGCTCGATCAGGAACGGTTCTACGCGCTCGGAATAGACGCATTCCGGATCGTGCAGGAATTGTTGCGCCCACACCAGCCGATGGTTTCGCTTGACGGCGTGACCGGCACGATAACACCCACCGACACCCAACAATTTACCCGCTTACTGGTGCCGGCACATTTTTCCCAGGGCAGTGCCAAACCACTCGCAGCGCCCCCGATGCGATGAGCACTCGCGGGTCCTGGGCCGAAGATGCTGCTGCAGCTTTCCTGGTAAAGCGCGGTCTCAAGCTACTGGAGCGCAACTACCGCTGCCGTTTTGGCGAAATCGATCTGGTGCTGCGCGATGCCAGAACTTTGGTTTTCGTCGAAGTGCGATACCGCAGGAGCCACTCCTTCGGCGGGGCCGGCGAGAGCATTACCACGAGCAAGCGCAAAAAACTGCTGCGGGCGGCCCGACACTACATGGCGGCACACAGCGAGTTCCCGGCCTGCCGTTTCGATGCCGTGTTGCTGAACGGCGACACTCCCGAGGTCGACTGGGTCGTGAACGCATTCGGCGAATGAGCCTCATATGCACCAGGTCGGTACGCTCTTTGTGCAATAATTCGCCTGTAACGGGAATGCAGCCTATTTTGAGGATGGACCTCAAGAACCGGATCAACAAACACTTCACCGACAGCGCCCATTTGAAACTGGAGGCGATGGATTTGCTTGCCGATCCGATCGCGCGCGCCTCCGAGCGCATGGCGCAGTGCCTGATGAACGAAGGCAAGATACTGTCCTGCGGCAACGGCGGCTCCGCCGCCGATGCCCAGCACTTCGCGGCCGAGTTGCTGAACCGCTTCGAGATGGAGCGCCCGCCTCTGGCGGCGATAGCGCTTTCCACCGACACATCCACGCTCACCTCGATCGCCAACGACTACAGCTACAACGACGTGTTCTCGAAGCAGGTACGCGCGCTCGGCCAATCCAGGGACCTTTTGCTGGCGATTTCCACCAGCGGCAATTCGCCCAATGTCATAGAGGCGATACATGCCGCGCACGACCGGCAGATGGGCGTGATCGCACTGACCGGTAAGAACGGCGGCAAGATGGCTGGAGTGCTCGGCCTGAACGATGTGCATATCTGCGTGCCGGCGGACAGAACGGCGCGCATCCAGGAAGTCCACCTGCTGTGCCTGCACTGCATGTGCGACGCCATCGATTGTTTGTTGTTAGGAGTGGAGTGAATGAAACTACCTATCCGATTGATCGCAGTGATCCTTGCACTTCTTCCCTTTCTGCAGTCTTGCGCGCCACTGATCGTCGGCGCCGGCGTTGGCGCCGGCATCATGATGGCCGATGACCGCCGTACCAGCGCCTCGATTCTCGAGGACCAGACCATCGAAGTTAAGATCAAGAACCGTATCAACGAAAAATACGATGATCAGCTTCACGTAAGCGCGACCAGCTTCAACCGATTCGTGCTGCTCACCGGCGAAGCTCCCACCGAGGAAATCAAGCAGGATCTGACCATCCTTGCACTGGAAGTGCAGAACGTTCGCAACGTGCAGAATGAAGTGATCGTGGCCGGCAACAGCTCGTTCACTTCCCGCAGCAGCGATACACTGCTCACCAGCAACATCAAAGGGCGGCTGACGCAGAAGGAGGACATCAGCTCGAACCATGTGAAAGTCGTGACCGAGAACGGCACCGCATTTCTCATGGGGCTCGTGACCCGGGCCGAAGCCGAGTCCGCGGCACAGACCGCCGCCACCACCAGCGGCGTGCAGAGAGTGGTCAAGGTTTTCGAGTATATCGACTGAGATTCCTGGAAAACCGCGTGTGAAGAAAGCCCCGCAAGGGGCTTTTTTCGTTTTGGCGGCGGCCCGACGGCCGGGGCGAGCACAGCCCCTTCTACCGCCTGTATCATGGCTCCACCGGGAACCGGCGCCATGACCCCCCACCCTTCCTTCGAAGAAAAAATTTGCCCGCCCGGCGAACTGCCGGCGCGGGTGAGCGCGCTGCCACGCCCACTGGTATTCACCAATGGCGTATTCGACGTGCTGCACCGCGGGCACGCGACTTACCTTGCCGAATCGCGCGCGCTCGGCTCCAGCCTGGTGGTAGCGCTTAACTCGGACGCATCGGTGAGGCAGCTGGGCAAGGGGCCCGACCGGCCCATCAATGCGCTGGAAGACCGCATCGCGGTGGTGGCCGCGCTGGAAAGCGTAAGTCTCGCCACCTGGTTCGAGGCGGACACCCCGCTCGATCTCATACTCGGTTGCCGTCCCGATATCCTGGTCAAGGGCGGCGACTGGACCGTTGATAAAATCGTGGGCGGCAAGGAAGTGACGGGCTGGGACGGCAAGGTCGTTTCCATTCCGTTCCGGTTCGAACGTTCGACCACGTCGCTGCTGTCCCGCATCCGTAAACCCTGACTCATCATCTTTTCTGAAGGAAGCTTCCATGCCTGCCAGACCGCGTTTCGTGCGTGACACGTGGGGACTGATCAAGCCTTACTGGTCCTCCGAGGAGCGCTACTCCGCATGGTTATTGCTCGCCGCGGTAATCGGCCTGACACTCGCCATGGTCTACATGAACGTCCAGTTCAACTCCTGGTACAACGAGTTCTACAACGCGCTGCAGGAGAAAAACAAGGAAGAGTTCTTCCGCTTGATGATCCGTTTTGGGATACTCGCGGCCATCTACATCACGATGGCCGTGTACGCTTTCTACCTGAACCAGATGCTGCAGATCCGCTGGCGGCGCTGGATGACCGACGTTTACCTCAAGCGCTGGCTCGCCGAGCGCACCTACTACCGCATGCAGCTCACCGGCGCGCCCGCGGACAACCCTGACCAGCGGATTGCTGAGGACTTCAAGTTGTTCGTGGACGATACCCTGAGCCTTTCGCTCGGCTTTCTCAATGCCGTGGTCACGCTGGGCTCCTTCGTCGGCATTCTGTGGGCGCTGTCCGGACCGTTCGCGATTCCCTACAACGGCGGCGAGATTGTCATCCCCGGTTACATGGTATGGGCCGCGCTGGTCTATGCGATCGGCGGCACCTGGATGACCCACAAGATCGGCAGGGCGCTGATCGGGCTCAACTTCAACCAGCAGCGCTTCGAAGCCGATTTCCGCTTCGGTCTGGTGCGCTTCCGGGAAAATACCGAAGGCGTGGCGCTGTACGGCGGCGAACAGGACGAACTGCGCAATTTCCGCTCGCGCTTCGCCAACGTGGTGGATAACTGGTGGCGCATCATGAAACGCCAGAAGGTCCTGAACTCCTTCGTGATCGGTTACAACCAGCTGGCAGTGATCTTCCCGTTCGTCGTTGCCGGCAACCGTTACTTCGCCGGCACTATACAGCTGGGGGGACTGATGCAGATTTCGAACGCCTTCGGCCAGGTTCAGGGCGCGCTTTCCTGGTTCATCGGCGCATACAACAGCTTCGCCTCCTGGAAAGCCACCGCCGACCGTCTGCTCGGCTTTCACTATGCGATCGAGAAGGCTCACGAAGACATGCAGCAGCAGTCCGGGGTTCGACAGGCGCAAGATAGCAGTGAAGAACTTGTCATCGACAACGTAGCGCTCAGCCTGCCCAACGGCCAGCCGCTGATTTCCACATCGAGTGCGACCATCAAGCCGGGCGAGAGCCTGCTGATCTGCGGGCCGTCGGGATCCGGCAAGAGCACGCTGTTCCGGGCCATCGCCGGGATCTGGCCGTTCGGAAACGGGCGAATGCGAATGCCGGCGAGTTTCCGCGTCCTGTTCCTGCCGCAGCGGCCCTACCTGCCGCTGGGCACGATTCGCGACGTTGTGACCTATCCCGCTTCCCCTGTCGAGTTCTCAAACGAACAGATACAGGACGTGCTGAATGCGGTCGGATTGCCGCAACTCGTGGATCGGCTCGACGACCACCAGCACTGGTCATTGCAGCTCTCGCCCGGCGAACAGCAACGCATCGCCTTTGCGCGGGCGCTGCTGCAGGAACCGGCATGGCTGTTCCTCGACGAAGCCACTTCGGCTCTGGACGGAGCTGCGGAGGAAAAACTCTACAGGCTGCTGAAAGAAAGGCTGGCCGCCACCACTATCATCAGTATCGGTCACCGGCCGGCACTGTTCGGATTCCACTCGCGACGGTTGGAACTGAGGGAAGACGGCAACGGCACCCGCGCGCTGGTCGCAATCTAGAACCGCGAATGACCACGTCAAGAGCGTTGACGCAAAGGCCGCAAAGGAAAAAGAAAGATATGCAAAGGAATACCTGATTGATCAAGTAAGAGCATCTCGCGATCGTTCAGGGTTTTCGTTAGTGCTAAAGACCTTTGGCTTTTCTCTGTGCCCTCTGTGGCTAACCAGGCCCTGCTTTTTCACGAAGGCGGGCATTCGAGGACGCGCAATTCGGAGCCCGGGAATTCGTTCTTCAGTTCCGCCAGGTTTGCCGATTCCTCGTCCGTCGGTTCTCTGATCAGGAATGCGGTCTGGGTCACGCGCTGTTCGCGTTCGCCGACAGTCGCCGAGCGCACGCCCTTTTGCCGCAGCTGCGCAAGGTATTTTGTCGCACCCCCCTCGCTGCGGAACACACCCAGCGAAATCGCATACTGCCACCGGCCCGGGTCCAGAAGCAGGAAGTATTCATTGACCCCCAGTTTCCTGAGCTCGGCAACCTTGCGCTCCATCGCCACCTGTGATCGCTGCGGCGGAATGAATACCCAGTAGCCCGCGGTCACGCTGACTTCGACTCGGCGTGCGCGCGCTCCAAGCCCGAGACGATCCAGGGCGCCCTGCGCGCGCGCCAGTTCGCCCGTGCCAAATCCGCCCCATTCGACACAGGCCGCGCGCGTCGATGCCGTCACTGCCGCCGGTGCAGGTGCCGGCCGCGGCGGCACGATGCGCACCTTGTCGGCATTCATCTGAAGCGCGACGAGCTGCGCATCCGGATTCGGCGCCTGGTCCATGAAGAAAACAAAAACGCCGAACCCGATGTTGACCGCAAGCAGCAGCAGAAAGACCCACCTCATGGCCGCTCCTGCGCGATCCGCACCAGGCCTTCGAGCACCAGCTTGTCCGCGATTCTGACCGGCCTGCCGAGCCGCTGCGCCACCACCTCCCCCGCGCCGCCTCCGATCAACAGAGTCGGTTCGCCGTGCCCGTCCGCCACCATTGCAGCACGCATCCGTTCCACCGCGCCGCATAGCGCCTGTACCGCACCACTGGTGATGGCGTCTCGGGTGCTGCGCGGGAACGACGCAAAACTGCCGCGTTCGCAGGACAGTCCCGCGGTGTTCGAAGCCAACGCTTCGTGCATGAGATCAAGGCCCGGGACGATGATGCCGCCGAGGAACTCGCCCTGCGCGCTAAGAGCGTCCACGGTCATCGCGGTACCTGCGTTGACCACCAGACAGGGCCCGGAAACCACTTGGCGCGCGCCGATCAGTGCCGCCCAGCGGTCCGCGCCAAGTTGCGACGGATCGTCGTAGCGGCTGACGACACCGCACTGGACTCCGGTAGCGGCGACCCACCGAGGTTCGGCCTTCCAACGGGCAAACAACTTCTGCAGACCGGCGCGCACCGCTTCGCCGGCTACGTTGGCCACGACGATCGAGTCTGCCGCGGGCAGTTGTGCCCACGCCCGCTCGAGCAGGCCGAGGTCGACCAGCGCCACCCAGCCATCGTGGACGAAGGCACTCCGGTCATGGAGCGCCCATTTGATTCGGCTGTTGCCGGCGTCGACGGCAAGGATCACTGTTCGTGGGACCTTCGGGTTTGGATCGGTACGTCGCGCTCAAGCGGCAGGCCGCAGACTCAGCTCTCCGCCGTAGAACTTGCGCGTACCGGAGCGGGTCTTGATCTTCAGCGCACCGTCCTCGCCTACCCCTTCGACCTTGCCTTCGAGTTCAGTCTTGTCCGGCATGCGCAGACGCACCATTCTATCTTGGTACGCGTGCATCCGGTCCCACTCATGGCGAAACGACCCAAAACCCTCGCCGGAAAATTTCCTCAGAACCACATCGAGTTCGGCAAGTATTTGCGCGAACAACCGGTTGCGGTCCACTTCGATGCCGATTTTTGCCAGGTCCACCACCGGCTGGTTGATTCGTGCCTTCACCCGTTCCGGCAAGCGCAGATTGATTCCCACGCCGATCACCGCCACGCTAGGCCCCATCACCTCGCCGGCAAGTTCAATCAGGATGCCGGCAAGCTTGAGGTGGCGCCACAACACGTCGTTCGGCCATTTCAGCATCACGTCCTGCGCTCCATGCCTTCTCAGCACCCTCGCAAGCGCGATTCCCACTGCGAGGCTCAGCCCGTAAAGAAATCCCGCCCCCTGTTCGAAGCGCCAGAGGACTGAAAACGTGAGTGCACCCCCCAGTCCGGAATGCCAATCGCGCCCGCGCCGTCCGCGCCCGCGGGTCTGCAATTCGGCCACGAGCACTGAACCCGATGGCGCCCCCTGCGCAGCACGTTCGAGAAGGTCTGTATTGGTGGAGCCGGTTTCGTCCACTACTTCGATGTCGAAGCGCGACTGCCCGCCGAGTTGCTCCAGGATCTCGTCACGGGACAACCACTGCACCGGCGTTACCAGGCGGTAGCCGCGCCCATGCACCTTGTGGACCGTGAGGCCGAATTCATCGATATTGGCGAGCGCGTTCGACACCGAGCCGCGCGTGATCCCCAGCGCCTTGCCGATGGCTTCGCCGGACTGGAATTCACCGTTCTGCAAAAGGCGCAGGACTTCGAGCGTATGCGGAGTCACGTCAAAAGAGTACTGTGAGTCGGGCGAACTATACCCGAAGCATCCCCGGTGGCGGTGGCATTGACCTAAGTCAATGCAGATTCTGCGCGGGCGACGAAACTGAGCCTTCGATTCTTTCCAAAGGGGATCCATATGTTCAAGAACATCCTTATTCCGACCGACGGCTCGACCCTGTCGAAGAAAGCCATCAAGGCCGGAATCGCATATGCGAAATCCACGGGCGCGCGGGTCACCGGCTTCTATTCTACGGAGCCCTACGAGATCCTCGCCTACGGTGAGTACTTCCCGCCCGATCTGATGTCGCGCGCCGAATGGGACGAGCGCTCGAAGAAAACAGCGCGGAAGTTCCTTGCGGTCATCGAGAAGGAAGCCAAGACAGCCGGCGTCGCTTGCGACAGTCTGCACCTAGCCCGCCTCGCGCCCTGGCAAGCCATCGTGGAGGCCGCCAAGAAGAAAA
>JAXIOX010000117.1:0-15686 GCA_045403275.1 Burkholderiales bacterium
CTGAACGCGATTCACTGCACACGTGATTTTTAACTTACCTTTCTCGGGCCGGACGATCCGTACGCCAGCGCACATAATGTCCGATAATTCTAGGTAATTCCTAGACCAAACGGACCAGATATAAACTGGTCTGTTGATGAAGTGATGTCCTGATTGTGGTCATGGTAAGAGCTACCGATTGGCCGATGGGCGCGAGACGCGGGTAGAAGGCCGATCGCAGGTCGGCGACCATCCTGGGCAGAGGATACGAGAAATACTTGTATTCGCCGCGTCCAAAACCATGCCGCGCCATGACCACGTGACTGCGAAAGCGAGTTCCGTCGCCGTAAAGCCCGGCCAGTGCCCGGCTCTCGTCCGGCGACAGAAGGCGCTCGAGCATTGCGCTGCCCTGCGCATCAAGACTGCCTGAGACTCCTTCCCAGTCGAACGCCTCGACCCGATCCGCGACGGTTGCGGCAGCGGCGGCAACCCGAAACGATCGAAGCGCCGCGCTTATCATTGCGCGTCCCGCTCGAGCAGCGCGCGTTTGCGATAGTTCGAAGGGGTTATTCCCAGGATTTCACGCGATTCTTCATAGAATCGGCCGGTGGAGTCATATCCGGCATCGAAGTTCGCTTCGGTGACCGTACCGCTACCGTCAAGCTCAGTGCGGACCCGCCTGGCCCGATGCGCCCCCGCATTGGCCCTGGGTGTCAGACCCGTGGCGGCCTTGACGATGCGATGAAAGTGATACGTGCTCATTCCGGCGCGACTCGCCAGTTCCTCGAGGCCGGGCACCGTATCGGCATCCTCGATGAGCCGGCAGATCCCGGCAAACTTCGCGGCATGCTGCGCGACCAGCGGAGCTTGGTCGGGCTTGCAGCGCTTGCAGGGACGGAAACCCGCTCGTTCCGCATCCGCGCAGGTGGCGTGGAACCGCACGTTTTCCGGCCTTGTCAGACGGGCTGCGCAGGAGGGGCGGCAGTACACGCCGGTGGTCTTGACCGAGTAGAAGAACTTCCCGTCCGCCGCAGGGGACGCAGCGATGCCCGAAGACTATGGAAAATTATCATGCCAAGCACATGCACGTGCCGCTGATGATCATAACCGCCCGAAACTGCTCAAAGTTGCGTGATCATCCGCACTTCGACCAAACGAAGCATTCCAGCCGCCCCGCGGATGGCACCGGAAGCGCGGCGCTGATAGGATACCGCCCGCAATTGAAACTGACCCGCAAACAAGGGGGAGAGAAGATGAGCCGGATAATCAAAGTGGAACTCCACGAATTCCAGTTCGACGCAAAAAACCTCGGCGCGTCGGGCGGGGGTGGAATCGGGGCGCTGGGCTGCAAGAAAGGCGCGACGACGCGACTGACCAAATACGCGGTGGCGATCATGACCGACAACGGCCTGCGCGGGGAGTACGTCACGCACTGGGTTGGATCGCCTTCGGCGCTCGGACAGACGATCATGCTGGCGCCTTATCTCATCGGGCGCCAAGCCGAGGAGCGCGAGGGCATCTACGACGATCTCAAGCGCGAGGCGCGCCAGTTCGACCACATGGGCCACGGACCCATCGATATCGCGCTCTGGGACCTTGCGGGAAAGAAGCTCGGCGCATCCGTGAGCGAGTTGCTGGGCGGATACCGCAAACGCCTGCCGGCCTACGCCAGCACCTACATGGGCGACCGCAATGGCGTGCTTTCGTCCAAGGAGGCCTACGGCGATTTCGCCGTGCAGTGCTACGAGATGGGATTCCGCGCGTTCAAGATCCACGGTTGGAACGAAGGCAACAAGCACGAAGAGGCGGACAACCTGCTCCATGTGCGCAGCCGAGTGGACGACAAAATGGAGTTGATGATCGACCCGGCCTGCCAGTTACGCACCTTCGCCGATGCGCTCTACGTCGGCCGGGCCTGCGACGAAGCCGATTACTTCTGGTACGAGGATCCGTTCCGCGACAGTGGTACCTCGGCCTTCGCGCACAAGAAGCTGCGCGAGATGATAAAGACGCCGCTACTGCAGACCGAGCATGTCCGCGGGGTGGAATCCAAGGCGGACTTCCTGGTGGCCGGCGGCACTGATTACCTGCGCGTCGACCCGGAGTACGACTTGGGGATCACCGGCTGCATGAAAATCGCGCATCTGGCGGAGTCCTTCGGCATCGACGCCGAGATCCATGCCTGCGGTCCGGCACACCGCCATTGCATGTCGGCGATACGCAACAGCAACTACTACGAGATGGCGCTGGTCGGGCCCGGCACGCCGAACGCGGTGCCGCCGGTATACAAATGCGGGTATTCGGACCAGTTGGAGGCAATCGGCAAGGATGGTTGCGTGCCGGTGCCGGCGGGGCCGGGCCTCGGCGTTCAATACGACTGGGATTTCATCGCGAAAAACCGCATCGCGCTGCACGAATTCAAGTAGCGGATGCAAGGCCGGCGTCGGACCGCCAGCGACGTGACCAGGGGCCCTTGGTAAAGCCGGCTCCTGGCCGGCTTACGCAGTCCCCCAAACCTCCTGAGCCGTCTCGACCACCAGTCTCAGTTTCGCGGCCTGCGACTCGCGCGCGATCTCATTGCCGTGCACCGTGCTCGAGAATCCGCACTGCGGCGACAGGCAGAGCTGCTGCATCGGTACGTAGCGCGCCGCTTCGTCTATCCGGCGCTTGAGATCGTCCTTGGATTCGAGGTCGCCGACCTTCGTTGTCACCAGGCCAAGAACCACGATCTTGCCCTTCGGCACGAACCGGAGCGGCGAGAAATCACCGGAACGCTCGTCGTCGTACTCGAGGAAATAACCGTCCATTCGGAGATCGTTGAACAGCACTTCGGCGACAGGCTCGTATCCGCCTTCGGCCACCCAGGCACTCTTGAAGTTGCCGCGGCACAGGTGGGTGCACACCGTCATTTCCGCCGGCCGCTCAGCAATTGCGGCGTTGATCAGCCTGGCGTAACGGCGCGGCAGTTCGTTCGGGTCGTCGCCGCGGCTGCGCGCGCCCTCGCGCATCTTCGGATCACAGAGATAGGCGAGATTGGTGTCGTCGAGCTGGACGTAGGTGCAGCCCGCCGCCCCGAGCTGTTTGAGCTCCTCGCGATAACACCGGGCCACGTCGTCGTAGAAGATCTCCATGTCCGGGTAGGCCTCCTTGCTGATGGCGGCGCGCCCGCCGCGGAAATGCAACATGGTGGGCGAGGGAATGGTCACTTTCGGCACGCGCCTGGTAACCGACTTGAGGAACTTGAAGTCCTCCAACTGGATCGGACGTGCATGGCGAAGCTTGCCGGTGACGTGCATAACCGGCGGAGCGAAATTTACCTCGCCGGCCTTGCCGTGGAAGCTCGCAGCGATCCCCCCCCGCGTCTCGACGCCGTCGAGCTGCTCCAGAAAGTCGATATGAAAATAGGTGCGCCGGAACTCTCCGTCGGTGATGCCCTGGAGCCCGAGATCCTCCTGGAAGCGCACAATGTCGCGTATCGCGCGGTCCTCGACCGCGCGCAGGTCCGCCTTCGAGAGCGCGCCCTGTTTGAACCGGTCACGAGCCTCCAGCAGTTCCTTGGGGCGAAGAAAGCTGCCGACGTGGTCGGCGCGAAACGGTGGGGTGCTACGGAGGGTCATAGGCTTTTTCCGGTTTGTTGTAGAGTGGCAAGTCGATCCGCAAAATCGTGTTCCGGTCAACCACGGACGCATCACGATAGTTTAGACGGTTGGGGCAATCCTGTTTTTTTGCATCATTGGCATTGGAGGAGAGCGATGTTCAAACGTCTTTTGACGGTGACGGCGCTGGCTGCCGGCTGCGTGCTGAGCTCATCGATCTCGGCCCAGGAGCCGATTCGGGTCGGCATGATCCTGGAGATGAGCGGGCCATTCGCGGACATCGGCCGACAACTGTTGAACGGCGCGCGCGCCTACGTCAAGGCGCACGGAGACAGCGTTGCAGGCCGGAAAATCGAGCTGATCGTGAAGGACACGACCGGTGCGTCCCCGGAGATCGCTAAGCGCATGGCACAACAACTCATCGTCAACGACAAGGTCGATTTCCTCGCGGGCTTCGGGCTCACGCCGAATGCCCTGGCGGTCGCGCCGCTCGCGAGCGAAGCCAAAAAGCCGATGATCGTCATGAACGCGGCGACCTCGGTCATCACCACGCGCTCGCCCTACATCGCCCGCGTATCGTTCACGCTGCCGCAGGCCACCGCCCCGCTTGCCGCGTGGGCGGCGCGCAACGGGGTCAAGGAGGCCTACACGCTGGTGTCCGACTACGGCCCGGGGATCGATGCCGAGACCACTTTCAAGAAGGCGTTTACGGCTGCGGGCGGGAAGATCGTCGGCGACGTCAGGGTGCCCCTGCGCAATC
Organism: Burkholderiales bacterium; assembly: GCA_045403275.1. Taxonomy (GTDB): domain Bacteria; phylum Pseudomonadota; class Gammaproteobacteria; order Burkholderiales; family JACQAP01; genus JACQAP01. The sequence continues at coordinate 4,336 of JAXIOX010000117.1, forward strand.
CGGATTTCGCGCCGTTTCTGCAGCGGATCAAGGACGCGCGGCCTGCAGCGGTGTTCATCTTCCTGCCCGCAGGCGAACAGCCGGTGGCGTTCATGAAGGGCTTTGCCGAGCGCGAGCTCGACAAGGCGGGAATCAGGCTGATCGCCACCGGCGATCTTACCGAAGACGGCACCATCGAGGTGATGGGCGATACGCCTCTGGGGGTGGTGACATCGCATCACTATTCCGTGGCCCACGACAGCCCGCAGAACCGCGCCTTTCTCAAGTCCTGGGCCGATATCGCCGGCGCAGGCAGCCGGCCGAATTTCATGGCGGTCGGCGCATGGGACGGCATGGCCGCGATCTACGAGGTCGCCAGGCGGCTCAACGGCAATATCGACGGCGACAAGGCGATGGACGTGCTCAAGGGACTGAAGCTCGACAGCCCGCGGGGGCCGATCACGATCGACCCCGAGACGCGCGACGTGGTCCAGACGATGTACATACGCCGCGTCCAGAAGATCAACGGGAAGCTCTACAACGTCGAGTTCGAACAAATCGCGAACGTAAAGGATCCGGGAAAGGAATAAAAAGGGCCGAGGGCCGAGGTACGAGGGCCGAGTAAAAACTTGTGCGGAGTGCTGGGGTGTAAATCAGAAAAAAGAGGAAAGATAAAAGAGGAAAGTTGTAATCCGTAAAGCCTCATTGGCGTCGCCTTTTTCCTCTTTCCTCTTTCCTCTTGGACCTTTCCTCTTCCTGCGGCCGGCCCGTGGCCGGCTTGAAGGTGGACGCAGGCGGCGCGAATCCGTAGAATGCGCGGCTTTCTTCAGTCTCCCGGACGGAGCGCGGACGCCTCCAGGCCGGCCAGCGATTCATGAGCGACATATCCAGAGAAGTTCTCGCCGAAAGAGTCGAGCAGCGGCGGACCTTCGCCATCATCTCGCACCCGGACGCGGGCAAGACCACGCTTACCGAAAAACTGCTGCTATTCGCTGGCGCGATTCACATTGCCGGTAGCGTCAAGGCGCGCAAAGCCACCCGCTACGCCACATCGGACTGGATGGAAATCGAGAAGCAACGCGGCATTTCGGTGGCCAGTTCGGTGATGCAGATGGAGTACCGGGGCAAAGTGGTGAACCTGCTCGACACACCCGGCCACCAGGACTTTTCCGAGGACACCTACCGGGTGCTGACCGCGGTGGATGCGGCACTTATGGTGATCGACGCCGGCAACGGCGTGGAAGCACAGACGCTGCGGCTGCTGGAAGTATGCCGCTCGCGCGGCACGCCCATCCTCACCTTCATCAACAAGATGGACCGGGAAGTGCGCGAACCGCTCGACCTGATCGACGAGATCGAGCGCGTGCTCGGCATGGCCGCAGTACCGTTTTCGTGGCCGATCGGCATGGGCAAGTCGTTTCACGGCGTTTACGACCTGGCGGAGAACCGCATCCGCGTGTTCCGCGCCGGCTACGACCGGTTGGGACAGACTGACGAAGTCATCAGCGGACTGGACGATCCCTCGCTGCGTGAGCGCTTTGGAGCCGAGTACGAGCGGGCGCGCCATAACATCGACTTGATTCGCGCGGCCACGCCCGCCTTCGCGCGCGACGAGTTTCTGGCGGGCGGGCAGACACCGGTGTTCTTCGGCTCGGCGATCAACAACTTCGGCGTTCGCGAAGTGCTGGATGCGCTTGTGGACATTGCGCCGCCGCCGCAACCGAGGGTGGCAGTGCAGGGCAAGGTCGATCCGCATGGCAAGAACTTTTCCGGTGTCGTTTTCAAGATCCAGGCCAACATGGATCCCGCGCATCGCGACCGCGTGGTGTTCGTGCGCGTTTGCTCCGGGCGCTTCAAACGCGGCATGCGCGTGAAGATTCAGCGTACAGGGAAGGAGATCCGCCCCAACAACGTGGTTTCCTTCCTGTCGCAGCGGCGCGAACTGCTGGACGAAGCTTACGCGGGCGACATCATTGGCATCCCGACCCACGGAGGCATCCAGCTCGGCGACACGCTGACCGACGGCGCCGAACTTCAATACACCGGGCTGCCGTTCTTCGCGCCGGAAATCTTCCACACTATCGAAGTGGTGAATCCGTTGCGCGCCAAGCAGCTTCGCACCGGGCTGATGCATCTCGGCGAGGAAGGCGCGATCCAGGTGTTCCGCCCATTGCGCAACACCATGTTGCTGCTGGGCGCGGTGGGGAGCCTTCAGTTCGACGTCGCTGCGCACCGCCTGCAGCACGAATACGGCGTGGAGGCGCGGCTGATGCCGTCTTCGTATACCTGCGCGCGCTGGGTGTCGGCCGACGATCCGGCGGTGCTCGCGAAGTTCGTGGAAGCCAATGCCGGCCGGGTGGCACGCGATGCCGCCGATGCGCTGGCGGTGCTGACCAATACCAGGTACGAAATGAAAGTGGTCCAGGAGCGCTGGCCCGACATCAAATACCATACCCAACGCGAACACGCCGGGCTGATGGCGGATCGCATTGCGGATATTGCCTAAGACCTAAAGCTCTCCACGCAACACAGAGGCACAGAGAGCACAGAGAACACAGAGAAATGCACAAGAGGATAAGAGCAAAGTAGTCGCGATCGTTACGGTACCTACCGCGTTGATAATGGCTACTGTTACTCTCCCGATCCTTCGTTTTCCTCTGTGCCCTCAGTGTTCTCCGTGCCTCTGTGTTGGGTTTTGACTTTGCTAGGCCGCCATCTCGGTCGAGGGCAGCTGCAAGCGTTCGCGCGCGGCAAGGTACTCGCGGCGCAGGCGCTCAACCAGTTCGCGCACCGGAAGCACGTCGTCGATATTGCCCACGCCCTGCCCCGCACTCCAGATATCCTTCCAGACCTTGCTCCGGGCGGAGCTGAAATTCATCGAAGACTTGTCCACCGGAGCCAGACTGTCCGGGTCAAGGCCCGTCGCCGCGATGCTTCCTTTCAGATAGTTGCCGTGTACCCCTGAGAAGAATGGCGTATAGACGATGTCGGCGGCATGGCTGTCCACGATCATCTGTTTGTAGGCATCGACTGCGTTTGCCTCGCGGGTGGCGATGAAACGCGTGCCGACGTAGGCAAAGTCCGCACCCATCGCCTGGGCAGCAAGCACCCCGGCCCCGTCGGTAATCGCGCCGGACAAGGCGATCGGACCGGCGAAGAAACGCCTGACTTCGCGCACCAGCGCGAACGGACTGAGCGTGCCGGCGTGGCCGCCGGCACCGGCACAGACCAGCACCAGGCCATCCACGCCGGCCTCCAGAGCCTTCTCGGCATGGCGAATGCTGATCACGTCGTGGAACACTACTCCGCCGTAGCGATGAACCCGCTTCACCACATCGTTCGGCGATCGCAGGCTGGTGATGATAATCGGCACCCGATGTCGCACACAGGCATCGAGATCGCTGTCGAGCCGGTCGTTCGAGTGGTGAATGATCTGGTTCACCGCATACGGTGCGATCTTCGCATCCGGATGCGCCTGACAATGGTGAGCGAGCGCGGTCTCGATGCGGTCGAACCACTCGTCCAGCACCCCCGCAGGACGCGCGTTCAGCGCCGGAAAGGATCCGATGATCCCGCTCTTGCATTGCTCGATCACCAGGTCGGGGTTGCCGACGATGAACATCGGCGCGCCGATTACCGGCAGCACCATCTGGTTTCGCAGTTTTTCGACTAAATCCAAGCTGCATCCTCCGCCCTGTTGGAGCCGCGTAACTTGCCTGCCGGCGGCAAGCGCGTCAAGCGGGATCGGCGCTCGTCACCGTCCCGCGAACCGTCGAGGCGTCCACCGACCTCCCGACAACCCGTTCCGACACCGCTCTCGCCGGCATGCATCCAACTCGCAGACCCGGGCGTAAATGCTGTTGGACGCGCGACCACGGCGGTGGGTAACGCAGCCGAGGGTCAGCGTTCGTGCCGCGTGCCGGGTTTCAGACGGCACGTGGTCAGCGCGGGACGCGGGACATCAGACCGGGCGCAATCAGAACCGGACGGAAAGCCCGACCCATTGAAGAACCTTTGCAAAGAAGGAGGCTGGGAATGAACGTTAATCGTAGATTGGTCAGCGTGGCAATCGCAACCGCGGCAGCGGCGCTGTTTGCAACCGGCGTGGTCAGCACCGCGACCGCCCAGGAGGTGAAGGTCAAGTGTTACGGGACCAACGCCTGCAAGGGCAAGAGCGAGTGCAAGACATCCATGAGCGAGTGTAAGGGCAAGAACGCCTGCAAGGGCAAGGGCTTCGAACAGATGACCGAGAAGGCCTGCGTCGAGAAGCTGGGCCGCGCCTGATTCGCGGTTCGGGAAGAGAGGACGCTTTAGGGCGTCCTCTTCTTTTTGTTCCGGCCGGAGCGCCACTGAAAAACTTCAAATCTCACCACGAAGGCACGAAGAACACGAAGAAGAGCGAAAAAAAAGCAACCGTGTGTAAAAAGCACCAATTGGCGGATGTTCCAACAAAATCGAAGTTGGCGGGAAAGGATCACGAACAGTCACCCCGCTTCTATCCTCAATTAGTTTAAGGATTCCCGTTTTTCTTCGTGTTTCGTCGTGTCCTTCGTGCCTTCGTGGTAAGACCTTTAAATTGTTCTTGCTTTGCGCCCTTGGCGTCTTTGCAGTGAAAGGGTTTTTCGTTGGGTTATACTTGCCCCATAGGGTTCCAATCGACGGAACCGGGGGGTGCGATGGGCGAGATGCTGATGGAACAGCGCGCGGGTTTCAAATCCATGAAGGAGAGCACGAAGGCGGACTGGGACATCATTGTTGCGCGCTACCAGCCGTTCGCGAAGGAACTCCCGGACCGGATCCTCGCGCACTTGCGGCTGCTGGGCGGCGACTCCGGCGGCTTTGCGGTGGACCGCCTGCAACACTCGCTGCTCACCGCCACGCTCGCGCACAAGGCTGGCGAAGACGAGGAGTACGTGATATGCGCGCTGATCCACGACATCGGCGACACGCTGGGTTCCTGGAATCACCCGGAAGTCTCCGCTGCCATCCTCAAGCCTTTCGTATCGGAGGCCAACCACTGGATGGTGGAGAAGCACGGGATTTTCCAGGGCTATTTCTTCTTCCAGCACGTCGGTATGGATCCGAACATGCGCGAACAATTTCGCGGCCACCCCCACTTCGAACGCACGGCGCGTTTCTGCGAGATCTACGACAATCCTGCGTTCGACCCCGGGATGGATTGCGCGCCGCTGGAGTTCTTCGAGCCGATGCTGCGAAAGGTATTTTCGGTCCCGAAGAATTCGATCTACAAGAATACCTGCGAGATGTAAGGCAGGGGCCGGGCTTGGTGACGGGCCGTCTTCATCTTTCCAACTTGACCCCTCGCTCACAATGGCTGGGAAATGCAAGCATCTGTCTGTAGTTCGCGATGTGACGCCGAGCGCGCAGGGCTGCGAGGACTGTCTGAAGACCGGCGACTCCTGGGTGCACCTGCGCATGTGCCTGAACTGCGGCCATGTCGGCTGTTGCGACAGCTCGAAGAACAAGCATGCTACGAAACATTTCCGCGCCACCTCCCATCCGGTCATGAAGTCCTTCCAGCCGGGCGAGCAATGGGGATGGTGCTACGTGGACGAAATTTACCTTCAGTTCTAGAAGACAGACCGCCGCCATAACGCGGACGGTTTAACACCGCGAATGAAATCCCGCTACAAATACCCGGCACGCGGATGCCCGGGTCCCCGGTGGCACTGAACCCATGACTGCCCCACCGGCCGGGCGCGGCCATCCGATATGGCCGTTGCCGTTGATCGCGGCATTGCTCATGCCGGTCGCCGCGGTTAGCGCGTGGTGGATCTCGGTCGCTTACGATTACATCCCTTACTGCAATCCCTTTGTCGACGGCTGCGTGTCAATCAGTCGCGCGGCGCGGTACGGCCTTGGGAACCATATTTTCCGCGCGCTGATGTTGCCGTCGGCAACGTTGCAGGGATTGACCTGGCTGCTGTTCACGGCGTGGCTAGCCAAACTGGGTGCGTCCGGCCGATCGCTGCAGTGGCTATCATGGTTGGGAATACTCGCGGCGGTCTTCCTGGTGCTGTACGGCACGTTTCTCGGAACCGAGGGCACGGCCTACCGTTGGCTGCGCCGCTACGGTACCATCGTTTACTTCGGCTTTACCTACGTTTGCATCCTGATCGCAACCGGACACATCCGGCGCCTGGTGCGCGCCGGCGCGCTGGCGGTACCCGCGCGCATGGACGTCATGCTGATGATTCTGGCCGGCCTGACAATGCTGGTCGCCATCGCCCACGTTTTCGTTGCGCCGATGCTTGACGAGCAGCTCAAGGACAGGCTGGAGAACGTGGTCGAGTGGACCATCGCGCTTTCGTTCACGATGTTTTTTCTTGCGCTCGCCTGGCTGTGGCGGCACGCGCGCGTGTCCCTGGGCCTGCAGGATTGAGCCAGCGGCGGATCGGCAGGCCGGCTGGACGCGACAACGGACCTCTGCTTTGAGCAGCAATGAAAACGGGCACCGCAAGGTGCCCGCCTTGTTATCCGCCCCGGCAGTTGTCGGCAGTCTGCAGACTTGCGCAACGGCGCCGGGAACGGACGCGTCGCTCACCGATGCGCCGGTCGGGGGACCGCAACCGTGCGCCGAGCGGGGGCGCCTGTCAACCGCTTGTCTGCGTCGAATGGTCTTACCACCGCCGAAACCGGCGTATACGCCTGATAGGCAGTGTGCAGAGCGTGGTTTAGAAGCTGGATGCCGCGTTTCACTGTTATCCTGCGCGAAACTTGAACCATTAATGGATCATCCGCCCTGCGGCCGATGACATCACACCGGATGAATCCGTTGCGCCAACATTCCCTAAAACCCGGCACTCGCAGGTGCGGGGGCGTCGCCGAACAGCCGCTCGCGATGTATGGGCGTGTAATTCGCCACCTGCGCACCTTCGCCTGTGTTGCTCTGGCTACCTTGTTCATATGCACGTCGACCGCGCGTGCCGATGTGTTTGCCGATGGTGATCAGGTGATGCTGCAGACAGGGCCCTACGTTGTGCATTGGAGCAGCAGTACCGATCACAACAATTGGCCCTGGCTTGTTGGTGTGGAGTGGGAATCGGCCTCGCGCTGGGAGATCGGTGCGGCATACTTCAGGAATTCCTTCGATCAGCCCAGCTGGTACATTTATGCCGGCAAGCGCTGGTTCCTGCACTCGGAAAACCAGGGCCTTTATGCCAAGCTGACCGGCGGTCCGTTGTACGGTTACAGGGACCCATACGAGGACAAGATACCCGTGAACCACGATGGCCTTGGTCTGGTCGTCCTCCCCGCGATCGGTTACCAGTACCAGCGTGCAAACGCGCAGATCGTCTTTATTGGCAGTGCTGGGATCATGTTGACGTTCGGCTACGACTTCTGGAAGTAGCGGGAAAACTGGGGCGGCATGGCGCGCCGTTGGGGCGCCCGCGTGATGGCACTCCTCGGCTGCGTAACGAATTGTCATCTGGTAAACGTCCGCCGGCTCCGGACGTTTGTGGCGGCGTATCTTCTGCAAAAAAGGAGGGCTGACGTGGACAAGAGAATCGCTGTTCCCCTGCTCCTGGCTGCATGCGCCGCCCCGAGCTATGCCTACGACTACACCGACACCGCGGAAGTGGTCTCTGCCGTCCCGATTTACCAGACGGTCAACGAGCCGCGGCAGCAATGCTGGACCGAGTCGGTGACCTACTACGAGGAATCCGGTCGTTCCAACGGCGGCGCCATCATCGGCGGCATCACCGGAGGATTGCTCGGCGCCCAGGTCGGCAAGGGCAACGGCCGGGTCGCAGCCGCCGCGACTGCCGCCGCAATCGGCGCTCTGGTCGGTGACCGCCTCGACAACCGCTACAGCTACTCCGCTCCGGTCACCCGGCCGGTGCAGCGTTGCAACGTGGTGGACAACTACCGCAAAACGATCAGTGGCTACCAGGTCACGTACCACTACAACGGCCGTAACGCGACCGTGATCCTTCCCTACGATCCGGGTCCGCGGGTGCGCATCGGCGTCGGCATTACCGACAACGGCGGCTCAAACACCAACATCGTGCCGCAATCGCACATGATCCGTCCTTCGGTGACCCGCATCACCTACATCGACGACCGCGATGTGCAGGTGTGGAAAAGGAAACCGTATAGGCGTCCGAAGCACGATCGCGGCTGGGACGACTGAAAGCAAGGATGAAGGATGAAGGATCAAGGATGAAGGATGAAGGCGGAAGGTTGAGGAAAAAAAACGCCTGGTCTTTACAATCCCTAGGTTGAGAACCGTCTTGACATCGGCAGTTTGCGATGTCATGACGCATTTCCGCTGGTCTGTTATCCCTCAACCTTGCTCTTCCGATCTGCATCCTTCATCCTTCATCCTTGCTTTTCCATGAACGAACTTGCGCCGAATCTCGCGATCGACATGCTTACCCCCACGCCGAAGACCATCCATCTCAGGGATTACACGCCGCCGGCGTTTCTGATTTCCAGCGTCGGGCTGGACGTGGAAATCCGCGACGACGACGCGCTGGTAAAGGCCACGCTCGCTGTTTCGCGCAACCCGCAGGCCGCCGCTTCAAGGGCACCGCTGGAACTCGACGGCGACGAGTTGGAGTTGCTGTCGGTTGCGGTGGACGGCAGGCCGATCGACAACACCGCGTACACGTTGGACGCAGAGCGCATGACGATTCCCGGCGTGCCGGACCGGTTCACTTTGGAAACCGTGGTGCGCATCGTGCCCAAGCAGAACTCCAAATTGATGGGTCTGTTCGCATCCAAGGACGGTTTCTTCAGCCAGTGCGAAGCGGAAGGATTCCGCCGCATCACTTTCTTCCCCGACCGGCCGGATGTGATGGCGCGCTACACCACCACCATTCATGCAGACCGCGCGGAATACCCCTGGCTGCTATCCAACGGCAATCTGGTCGCGCACGGCGACGAGCACCACCTCACCCCGGCCCTCTCCCCCACAGGCAGCGGGGCGGGAGGAAAAGTTCAACGGAAAGGTCAGCGACATTGGGCGAAATGGGTGGACCCGTTTCCCAAACCTTCGTACCTGTTCGCGATGGTGGCGGCAAGATTGGACAGGATGGAGGACGATTTCGTCACCAGGTCCGGGCGCAAGGTGAAGCTTTTTGTTTTCGTCGAGCCGGGCAAGCTCGACCAGTGCAAGTTCGCGATGGCCGCGTTGAAGCGCGCCATGAAGTGGGATGAAGAGGTGTTCGGCCTGGAACTCGATCTCGACCAGTACATGATCGTCGCGGTGGGTGACTTCAACATGGGCGCGATGGAGAACAAAGGCCTTAACATCTTCAATACCAAGTACGTGCTGGCCCGCGCCGATACCGCCACCGACAACGACTTCATGTCCCTCGACCGGGTGGTGGCGCACGAGTACTTCCACAACTGGACGGGTAACCGGGTGACCTGCCGCGACTGGTTCCAGCTGAGCCTCAAGGAAGGCCTCACCGTTTTCCGCGACCAGGAGTACGGCGCCGATACCTACTCGCGTCCGGTGCAGCGCATCCAGGAAGTGCGGGGGCTGCGCGGTGCGCAGTTTCCCGAGGATGCCGGTCCGATGGCGCACCCGGTTCGGCCCGCGTCGTACATTGAGATCAGCAACTTCTACACCGCCACCGTGTACCAGAAGGGCGCGGAAGTGGTGCGCATGATCCACACGCTCATCGGAGCCGCGAACTTCCGCAAGGGCATGGATTTGTACTTCCAGCGCCACGACGGCAGCGCGGTGCGAACCGAGGAATTCGTCCAGGTCATGCAGGACGCCTCGGGCCTGGACCTCACCCAGTTCAAGCGCTGGTATGAGCAGGCCGGCACGCCGATCCTGGAGGTGCGCGGGAATTACGATGCAGTCGCCGGGCGCTACACGCTGACCGTGAAGCAGTCCTGCCCGCCGACCCCTGGGCAGGAAGAGAAGCTGCCCTTCCACGTCCCGCTGGCAGTCGGCCTGGTCGGGCCGGACGGCCACGATATTCCATTGCAACTGGACGGCGAGAAGCGGGCTGCCGGCACAACGCGCGTCCTGTCCGTAAAGCGCGCCGAGGAAGAATTCGAGTTCCTCAACGTGGCCCGGCAACCGGTGCCTTCATTGCTGCGTGGCTTTTCGGCGCCGGTGAACCTGCGCTTCGAATACAGCGATGCCGATCTCACCCATTTGATGGCGCACGATTCCGACGCCTTCAACCGCTGGGAGGCGGGACAGCGCCTGGCGCTCAATCTGCTCCTGCGCGGCATCGCGTCGTACCGCGCGCGCCATGTACCGGCGTTTCCCGAAACCTTCGTCAAGGCGTTCTCGCGCGTGCTCGCCGACGCGGCGCAGGATCCGGCGTTCGCCGCCGAAGCACTCGGCCTGCCCTCCGAGGGATACGTCGCCGAGCAGGTGGAAGAGGCGGATCCCGATTCTATCCACGCCGTGCGCGTGGAACTGCGCAAACACCTGGCCACGGCGCTCAAAGGCGAACTGCTTGCCGCCTACCAGGCCTTCGCGGCGCCCGGCCCTTACAACCCTGATGCAAAGGCGGCGGGGCAGCGCAGCCTGCGCAATCTCTGCCTGTCGTATCTGATGGAACTGGACGATGTCGCGGTGCGGACGTTGTGCGTCAATCAGTTCGATTCCGCGGACAACATGACCGACTCGATGGCGGCGCTGAACGCTCTGGCCAATACAGACTGCCCGGAGCGATTCGGAGCACTGGAGAGGTTTTACGCGAAATGGAAGGACGAGTCGTTGGTCATGGACAAGTGGTTCTCGGTACAGGCTACGTCCCGGCTGCCCGATACGCTCGCCGCAGTGAAGCGTCTGATGTCGCATCCGGCGTTCAACTTGAAGAACCCCAACAAGGTGCGCGCGGTGATCGGCAGCTTCTGCCATGGTAACCACGTGCGCTTCCACGCCGCCGACGGATCCGGCTATGCGTTCGCCGCCGACCAGGTGATCGCGCTGGACCCGCTCAATCCCCAGGTCGCCGCGCGGCTGGCCCGCTCATTCGATCGCTGGCGCAAATTCGACACGATCCACCAGACTCACGCCCAAGCGGCGCTCGAGCGCATCCGCGACTCCGCGGGGCTGTCGAAGGACAGCACCGAAGTTGTGACCAAAGCACTGGCCGCCTGACAACTCGCCCCCTGGTATTTGACTACGACTTCACATTGCGCTGCGCGATATACTGAGTCTCCGCCGCAACAATTTCGCTATGCGAGTGTATTATCGCCGCTGAAGGCGCAGAGGGACTGAATGCGGCGGGAAGGAAGCTCCATGAAAACAGTAAACGTCACCATCTACCACAATCCCCGCTGCGGCAAGAGTCGCAGCACGCTGATGCTGGTGCATGAGCATGGCATCAAGCCGACGATCATCGAATATCTGAAGACTCCGCCGACGAAGG
>JAXIOX010000160.1:0-5440 GCA_045403275.1 Burkholderiales bacterium
TTCACGATCTCGGCGGCGGGCTCGACCTCCTCGATCGGCACCGGCTTGCACTGGCTGAAACGGAACTCGAACAGCCCGCGGAAGGTCATGTGGCGCCGCGACTGATCGTTGATGATCGCGGCGTACTCCTTGTAGGTGGCGAACGAGTTGGCGCGCGCCGACTGCTGCAGCTTGGCGATGGCGTCGGGCGTCCAGGTGTGATCCTCGCCGCGCACGCGCCAGGCGTACTCGCCCCCGGCGTCGAGCACAGATTTGAGTAACGGGTTGTCGTCGTCAAATGCCGCCTTGTGGATGCGGATCGCTTCTTCTGCCACGTCGAACACGCCGATGCCCTCGACACTGGAAGTGGTGCCGGTGAAATACTTGTCTACCAGCGACCGGGCAAGCCCCAGCGCCTCGAAGATCTGCGCACCGGTATACGACATGTAGGTCGAGATGCCCATCTTGGACATTACCTTCTTCAGGCCCTTGCCGATCGCCTTGACGAAATTCTTGATCGCCTTCCTGCCGTCCACTCCCGGTCCAAAATTGCCGCGCCCGGCAAGGTCGAGAAGCGTTTCCAGCGCCAGGTAGGGGTGCACCGCCTCGGCGCCGTAGCCGCCGAGCAGCGCAAAGTGATGCACTTCCCGCGCCGATCCGGTTTCCACGACGAGGCCGGTGCTGGTGCGCAGGCCCTTGTTGACGAGGTGCTGGTGAATTGCCGAGAGCGCGAGCAGCGCCGGGATGGCCACCCGATCGCGGTCGAGCCTGCGGTCGGAGATGATGAGGACGGAATAACCCGCGCGCACCGCGTCCTCGGCCTGCGCGCAAAGGGATGCAAGTCGCGCCTCGATCGCCTCCTTGCCCCAGGCGAGAGGGTACGTGGTGTCGAGCTCGAACGACTTGAATTTGCCGTCGGTATAACGGTCGATGTGCCGGATCTTCTCCATTTCGAAGAAGTCGAGCACCGGCTGGCTGATCTCCAGGCGCAGCGGCGGGTTCAGTTCGTCGATTCCGAGCAGGTTGGGCTTGGGTCCGATGAAGGAGACGAGCGAGGTCACAAGCTCTTCGCGGATCGGGTCGATCGGCGGGTTGGTGACCTGGGCGAACAACTGCTTGAAATAGTGGTAGAGCGTCTTGTTCTTATGGGACAGTACGGCGAGCGGCAAGTCGTTGCCCATTGAGCCCACCGGCTCCTCGCCGTTGACCACCATCGGCGTCATGAGGAGCTTGATGTCTTCCTGCGTATAAGCGAACGCCTGCTGGCGGTCGAGCAGTGACACGGCCGAGCGCTCCGGCTGCTGCTTGTCGCTCTCCACCTCGTCGAGCTTCACGCGGATGCGTTCGATCCACTCGGCGTAGGGCTTGGCGGCTGCAAGCGTGTCCTTGAGTTCCTTGTCGTCGATGATGCGGCCCTTCTCCAGGTCCACCAGAAACATCTTCCCGGGTTGCAGTCGCCATTTCTTGATGATTTTCTCTTCCGGCACCGGTAGGCAGCCGCATTCCGAGCCCATGATGACCAGGTCATCCGAGGTGACGATGTAGCGCGACGGCCTGAGGCCGTTGCGGTCGAGGGTGGCGCCAATCTGGCGGCCGTCGGTGAAGGCGATCGACGCGGGCCCATCCCACGGCTCCATCATCGCCGCGTGGTATTCGTAGAACGCGCGCCGGCTAGGATCCATCAACGCGTGGTTTTCCCACGCCTCGGGAATCATCATCATCATGGCGTGGGCCACCGAATAGCCGCCCATCACCAGGAGCTCCAGCGCGTTGTCGAATGAAGCGGAGTCCGATTGGCCGTCGTAAATCAGCGGCCACAACTTGTCGAGATCGCGGCCCAGAATTGGGCTTGAAATCGCGCCCTGACGCGCGCGAATCCAGTTGATATTGCCGCGCAGCGTGTTGATCTCGCCGTTATGGCAGATCATGCGGAACGGATGTGCGAGATCCCAGCTCGGGAAGGTATTGGTGGAGAAGCGCTGGTGCACCAGCGCCAGCGCTGACTCGACGCGCGCGTCCTTCAGATCGAGGTAGTACTCCCCAACCTGGTAGGCTAGCAACATGCCCTTATAGCAGACGGTGCGCGCGGACATGGAGGGCACGTAGAACTGCTTGCCGTGCTCGAGCTTGAGCGCCTGTATGGCGTGCCCCGACACCTTGCGGATGAGGTAGAGCTTCCTCTCGAGCGCGTCGGTAACAGTGATGCCCATGCTGCGGCCGATGAACACCTGCCGGATTACCGGCTCGACGCGTTTCGCCGACCCGGCGAGGTCGGTGTTATCCACCGGCACGTCGCGCCAGCCGAGCAGCGTCTGCCCTTCATCCTTGATCGCGCGTTCGATTTCGTACTCGCAAGCGAAGCGCGAGGCGGGATCGCGCGGCAGGAACACCATACCGACACCATAATGGCCCACGGGCGGTAACATCACGCCGCGCTTGGCCATCTCCTCGCGGAAGAACTTGTCGGGAATCTGAATCAGGCAGCCCGCGCCGTCGGAAAGTTTCGGCTCCCAGCCAACCGCGCCACGGTGGGTCAGATTCTTGAGGATCTGCAGTCCCTGCTCGATGATCGTGTGACTCTTCGCGCCTTTGATGTGCGCAATGAACCCCACCCCGCAGGCGTCGTGTTCGTTGCCGGGGTCGTAAAGTCCCTGTCGCGCCGGCAAAGCCGTGTTAACCATGTCGTACCTCTGTGCTACTGCTGTTGGCGCCCGCCGCGTCGTCCCAGACAGACCGGCAGCCTGGGTGGACAAGGCCGGAACGTGCAAATTTCAAGCTAGCCGTGAATGTTACCGCGATTGCCGCCGACCTATCAATAAACGCGGCGAAATCCGGGCCCTCGACCCGAATCGCCTCGGTCGCGCGTGCGGGACTTATGCCGAGCTTTCCTTGGCGGGCTGTTCAGGACTCCTCGACAGCGAACAGGCGCCGGTGCTCTCGGATCGCGTAGCGGTCGGTCATCCCGGCAACATAATCGGCGATCGCCCTTGGCAGGTCCGCCTCGGCGCGGGACTGGAACTCCGGGGGCAGAAGACGCGAGTCGGCCATGAAGGCCTGAAACAGGTCGCGGACGATGCGCTTGGACTTGTTGCTCATTCGCGCAACCCGGTAGTGCTGATACAGATGTTTCCTGAGAAAGACCTTGAGCTCGTGTTGCTCCTCGCGGATCGCAGAACTGAACGCGATCAGCGGCGGCGCGAGCCGCACGTCGTCAACGCTGTCGGGACGATGCTCGGCGATCAGGGCCCGGCTACGCTCAGTCAGATCCGATACCAGCGTATTGATCATCCGACGAACTGTCTCGTGGATCAGCCGCCGGTCCACCAGTTCCGGGTACTGCCCGCGCACGGCTTCGAGGTGGCGCGCGAAAATACGCACCGAAGACAGCTGCTCGACCGAGATCAGCGCGGAGCGCAGGCCGTCGTCGACGTCGTGATTGTTGTAGGCGATTTCGTCGGCCAGGTTGGCAAGTTGCGCCTCCATCGACGGTCGCTGGCCCTCGAGAAATCGCGCGCCAACCTCGCCCAGCGTCTCCGCGTTCTTGATCGAACAGTGCTTGAGGATGCCTTCACGGGTCTCGAAACAGAGATTCAGTCCGTCGAACGCGCCGTAGCGCTGTTCCAGCCGGTCGACGACCCGAAGCGACTGCAGGTTGTGCTCGAAGCCGCCGTGTTCCTTCATGCATTCGTTGAGCGCGTCCTGGCCGGCGTGTCCGAACGGCGTGTGACCAAGGTCGTGTGCCAGCGAAATTGCCTCAACCAGGTCCTCGTTCAGTCCGAGGTTGCGAGCCACCGAGCGGCCAATCTGCGCCACTTCGATGCTGTGGGTCAGCCGCGTGCGAAACAGGTCGCCTTCATGGTTGACGAAAACCTGGGTCTTGTACTCGAGCCGGCGGAAGGCGGCGGAATGGATGATGCGGTCGCGGTCGCGCTGAAATTCTGTTCGCCCCGTCGGAGCGGCCTCGGCAATGCGCCGGCCGCGCGAGGTTGCAGGATCGGCAGCGTAGCCTGCCAGCTCACGCATGCGCGGCGGCTCCCGCAAGAACCTGGCGCAGGTCCCCGGAGCGGAAATCCGACGTAACGAATGCCTTGCCAAGAGCGTTGAGCAGTACCAGACGCAACTTGCCGTCCTCCACTTTCTTGTCGTGACCCATCAGCTCCAGGTAACGAGCCTCTCCCAGGTCGGGCGCCTCGGTCGGCAGGCCAGCGCGGCTCATGAGCCGGGCCACACGCTCGACCTCCGCGGCACTGAGCAGTCCCATGCGCTCGGACAGGCGTGCAGCGAGGATAGTGCCGGCAGCGACCGCTTCGCCGTGCAACCAGGTTCCGAACCCCAGGCCGGCTTCAATGGCGTGGCCGAAGGTATGCCCGAGGTTGAGCAGCGCGCGCTCACCGGCCTCGCGCTCGTCCGCCGCAACCACCAAAGCCTTGTTCTCGCAGGAACGGGCGATTGCATAAGCCAGGGCATCGGCATCGCGTGCGCGCAGCTTCTCCATGTTGACCTCGAGCCACACCAGGAAGGGCACATCCATGATCAAACCGTACTTGATCACTTCGGCAAGGCCTGCCGAGAGTTCGCGTTCCGGCAACGTATCCAGAGTCGCGGTATCGGCGACCACGAGGCGCGGCTGGTGGAAGGCGCCGATCATGTTCTTGCCACGGGGATGATTGATCGCGGTCTTACCCCCCACAGAAGAATCCACCTGCGCGAGCAGCGTGGTGGGCATCTGGATGAGTGGCACGCCGCGTTGGTACGTTGCCGCGGCAAAACCGGCGAGATCACCGACCACGCCGCCCCCCAGCGCAATGATGGTGGTCTTGCGTTCGCAGCTGTGCGTCAGCAACGAATCGAAAATGGAATTGAGCGTCTGCCAGTTCTTGTGATTTTCGCCGTCGTCAACGACGATCGGCACGACCCCGACTGCGGCGTCGCGCAGCACCGAAGCCAGCGCATCCAGGTAAAGCGGGGCGATCGTGGAATTTGTGACGATCGCGACTTTGCGCTGTTCCAAGTGCGGCAGCAAAAGCTCGGTGCGCGCGAGCAACCCCCTGTCGATGTGAATCGGGTAGGAACGCTCGCCGAGCCCGACGCTGATGGTTCGCATGCCTGCTAGCCTGGATTATTCATGAGGGACTCGGGACGATGGCGAGTCGAGTTCCGAGACAGTTGGGGCTCGACTGCCGCAGCCGATACATCACTCTATCGGCCAGGCAGGCATGCCGCAAAGGGCCGCAAATCGGCCGCCAGCGCCCGAGCAGCCCGACGCGACACACTGTACCGCGCAAGAGCTGGCTCATGGACACGGCACGCCAGCGCTTATCCGCACACGGGGCGTCTTCATGAATAATCCGGGCTAGGCCTGCGGTGCCTGCGTCTGCTGCTCGGACCGCGTTTCGAGCAGGAGCTGACACAGCCGGCCGACGAGCGAGGTGAGGCTCTGGTTTCCGGTGTCGACGGTGAG
>JAXIOX010000241.1:0-3203 GCA_045403275.1 Burkholderiales bacterium
GTGATGCAGCCGGCGGTGCGCGCCTACTACAACCTCGAGCAACTGTGGGGCGGTACGCCGCCCTCCCCGCATCCGACCAATTGGCGAAACGCGCCCGGAGCCGAGCCGTCGCGCGCTTTGTAACCAACAGGACGGCGGCCGCCTTGTGAAGCTGCACGTCATCACGGTAGGGCATAAGCCGCCCGACTGGGTGGCGGCGGGGTTCGAAGAGTATTCGCGCCGCATGCCGCGATCCGCACGCATCATTCTCACCGAGATCAAGCCCGCCTCCCGCAGCCGCCAGACCCCCTCCAAAGCCTCGGTTGCCAGGGTCCTTGCCGACGAGAAATCCCGCATTCTTGCGGCCATTCCCTCCGGCTGTGTGAAAATAGCGCTCGACGAACGCGGAAAGCAGCTCTCCACCGCCGAACTGGCCAGCAAGCTGGGGGGGTGGATGCAGGGAGGGCACGATGTCGCGTTCGTGATCGGCAGCGCGGATGGGCTGGATCGGAACCTGAAGGCGGGCGCCGATCTGCTGTTGTCGCTCTCGGCAATGACACTCCCGCACGCGCTCGTACGCGTGCTGCTTGCCGAGCAGCTCTACCGCGCGCTTTCGCTGATCCAGAACCACCCGTACCACCGCGATTGACGGCGCCGCACCCGGCGCCAACCGATAACGAGATCTCGAAAACAGCAACCGTGGCGTCGCTGGAAAAACACATCTACCTTGCCTCGCGCAGCGCGCGGCGGCGCGATCTGCTCAAGCAGATGGGCGTGAATTTCGAAATGCTGCTGGTGCGTGAAGGTGCCAGACGGGACGCAGATTTCAACGAGTCCGAGCTTCCAGGGGAAACGCCTCGCGAGTACGTGGTGCGGGTGGCGCGCCTCAAGGCCGAGGCGGGCTGGTTGCGCCTGGAACAACGCCGTCTGACGCGCCATCCGGTGCTTGCCGCCGACACCACGGTCGCCCTGGGCGACACCATCCTTGCCAAACCCAAGGACCGCGAGGACGCGGTCGCCATACTGAAGCAGCTTTCCGGAACCGTTCACCACGTCTATACCGCCATGGCGATTAAGTTCTATGACTCGCTGCAGGAAGCGCTTTCGGTGACCGAGGTGCGCTTCCGCGAACTCTCAGACGACGAAATCCGGCGTTACGTCGCCACCGGGGAACCGCTGGACAAGGCCGGCGCCTACGGCATCCAGGGCAAGGCAGCGATGTTCATCGAGTCCATTAACGGCAGCTACACCGGCGTGGTCGGCCTGCCGGTATTCGAAACCGCGCGTCTGCTGGGCCACTTCGGCTTCCAGCTCCTGTGAACGAAGAAATCCTTATCAACGTCACACCGCAGGAGACGCGCGTTGCGGTGATGCACCAGGGCGTCGTCCAGGAACTGCACGTCGAGCGCAGTGGCAGCCGCGGCCTGGTCGGCAACATTTATCTCGGCGAAGTAAGCCGGGTGCTGCCGGGAATGCAGTCGGCCTTCATCCAGATCGGGCTGGACCGCGCGGCGTTTCTGCACGTCGCCGACATATGGGGCCACCGCCAGAACCACGAAGAGGCCAAGCCGATCGAACGCATCCTGCACGACGGCCAGAAGCTGCTGGTGCAGGTCATCAAGGATCCGATCGGCACCAAGGGCGCCAGGCTTTCCACCCAGGTAAGCATAGCCGGACGGTTGCTGGTCTACCTGCCGCAGGAATCCCACATCGGCATCTCGCAGCGCATCGAAGACGAGGCCGAGCGCGCGCTGCTCAGGGAAAAGCTGCAACACCTCATTCCGGCGGACGAACCGGGCGGCTTCATCGTCCGCACCATGGCGGAAACGGCGAGCGAGATGGAGCTCGGCACCGACATCGAGTACCTGCGCAAACTCTGGTCCGACATCAGGGAGACCGCCGCCACCGCCACCGCCCCGGCGCTGCTGTACCAGGATCTGACGCTGAGCCTCAGGGTGCTGCGCGACTTCGTGAACGACCAGTGCGACCGCGTCCTGGTGGATTCGCGCGAAACCTTCCAGCGCATGCAGACGTTCGCCAACGACTACACGCTGTCGTTTGCCGACCGCATCGAACATTACACCGGCGACCGGCCGCTGTTCGACTTGTACGGCGTGGAGGACGAGATCGAGCGGGCGCTGGCCCGTCGCGTGCCGCTTAAGTCCGGCGGCTATCTCATCATCGACCAGACCGAGGCGCTGACTACCATCGACGTCAATACCGGCGGTTTCGTCGGCGGTCGCACCTTCGACGACACCATTTTCAAGACCAACCTGGAAGCCGCGCAGGTGATCGCGCGCCAGCTCAGGCTGCGCAACCTGGGCGGGATCATCATCCTCGATTTCATCGACATGGACAACGAAGTGCACCGCGATGCGGTGCTCTCCGAGTTCAAGAAGGCGCTCGCCCTCGACCGCACCCGCATGACTGTGAATGGCTTCACCCAGCTCGGCCTGGTGGAGATGACCCGCAAGCGCACCCGCGAGAGCCTCGCCCATATACTGTGCGAGCCCTGCCCGACCTGCCAGGGGCGCGGTGAAGTGAAAACCGCGCAGACAATCTGCTACGAAATCCTGCGCGAGCTGTTGCGTGAGGCACGCCAGTTCGATGCTCGCGAATTCCGCATCCTCGCCTCGCAAATGGTGATCGACATGTTCCTCGACGAGGAATCGCAGAGCCTGGCGATGCTCGAGGAATTCATCGCCAAGCCGATTTCACTACAGGTGGAAACGATATACACGCAGGAGCAGTACGACATCGTGCTGATGTAGCGCCGTAATCCAGGATCAAACACGTTCAGCTGCAGCGGTGCCGTCGAATTCAGAGGAGGATTGGTGCGAGCGTGACTAATGCTATTCCTACCGGGGCAACATAGCGAAGCACGGTACGCAGCACGACCGCACCCGTGGGCGTCAGCCGGAGTTCCTCGACCATAAACCGGACTGGCACCGCCCAGCCTGCAAAGATCGCTATCAGAAATCCACCTGCGGGAAGCAGGACGTTCGACGTCAAATGGTCGAGTAGATCAAAGACCGTGGCCGTGGCGAAACCGGCCAGGCCCTTGAGTGGAAACCAGTCGGCCCAGACATTGAACGAGAGCACGGTAGCCAATCCCGCAGCAAAGCAGGTTCCAGCGGCAACGAAGACCGCGGGAATTCTGCGCCACCCGAAACGACGCATAGAGAGCGCGACAATGATTTCGAGCATCGAGATCGCCGAAGCAA
>JAXIOX010000198.1:0-3869 GCA_045403275.1 Burkholderiales bacterium
CGCGGAGACAAAGTTGTATGCCTCTACTCCCATGTTGAGGAAGCGGCCCAGCACGTCCACCACGTTGTTGGCGTGCACGGTGGTGAATACCAGGTGCCCGGTGAGCGCGGACTGGATGGCGATCTGCGCGGTCTCGGGGTCGCGGATCTCGCCGACCATGATCTTGTCCGGGTCGTGGCGCAGGATGGAACGCAGCCCGCGCGCGAAGGTGAGCCCCTTTTTCTCGTTCACCGGGATCTGCAGGACACCGGAAATCTGGTACTCCACCGG
Organism: Burkholderiales bacterium; assembly: GCA_045403275.1. Lineage (GTDB taxonomy): Bacteria > Pseudomonadota > Gammaproteobacteria > Burkholderiales > JACQAP01 > JACQAP01. The sequence continues at coordinate 271 of JAXIOX010000198.1, forward strand.
GTCCTCGATGGTGATGATCTTGTCGCGGCCGTTGTGAATCTCCGACAGGATCGAATAGAGTGTCGTGGTCTTGCCACTGCCGGTCGGCCCGGTCACCAGCAGCATGCCATAGGGTTCGTTCGCCAGTTTGCGCAACCACCCCATGGTGTCAGGATCAAAGCCCAGCACTTCCAGACGCAAGCCCTTGAATTCGTCGGCGAGCGCCTGCTTGTCGAGAATCCGCAACACCGCGTCCTCGCCGTAGATCGAGGGCATGATGGAAACGCGCAAATCGACCTCCCTGCCCTTCACCGATACCTTGAAGCGGCCGTCCTGCGGCACGCGGCGCTCGGCGATGTCGAGTTCCGCCATCACCTTCACCCGGGAAACGATGCGATCGGCCATGTCCGCGCCCGGCGCGTTGCCGACCGCGGTCAGCACGCCATCGATGCGGTACTTGATCGCCAGGCCGGAACCGGTGGATTCCAGGTGCACGTCGCTCGCGCCGGACTTGAGCGCGTCGTACAGGGTCGAATTCACCACCCGCACCACCTGGCTGGAGTGCTCGCTGATCGCCTTGAGCGACAGGTCCTCGATGCGGCGGCCGCCGCCCTGCATGTCGGCTTCCGTGGGCACCACCTCGTCCATCGCCCGCATGCCCTCTTCCACGCGCGCGAGATAGGCGCCGATGTCGTTGCGGTGCGCGAGCCGGAAACTGAAGGGCGCAACGACGCGCTCCTGCACCCACGCCTGCAAGTCCAGCGCGAACGGATCGCCTATCGCCACCAGCAGTTCGCCGGCCTCGTCGCGCAGCGCCACGCATTCACGTTGCGACACCTCGCTGAAAGGCAGCACCTCGAACGCCGGCGCAAGCTCGTGCAGGCGTCGCATCGGCAACACCGGCAGGCGCAGCAATTCGCCCAGCGCGCGCACGAATTGGTCGGGGCCGAGCGCGAGTTGCTCCTCCAGTACTTCGACGAGTTTGCGCCGGCTGCGCTCGGCCTCCTGCCGCGCCTGCGCCAGATCGGCTGCGGTTAGGGGGGTGCCGGCGGAAACCTGTATGTCGGTAACCGTGTTCACTGGATGCTCCCCGCCAGTTCGAACACCGGCAGGTACATCAACACGACGATCACGCCGATCACCACGCCGATGAAAGCCATAAGCAAGGGCTCGAACAGCCTGGTGAACCAGTCCACCCAGCGCGAAATTTCCTCGTCGTAGAAAGAGGCGATGCGTTCCATCATGTCGTCCATGCGGCCGCTGCGCTCTCCGACCCGCAGCATGCGCAGCGCCACCGGGGTGGTTAGATTGTTGGCCGACATGGCCTCGGAGATGGATCGCCCTTCCCGGATCGCCTGAGCCGCAAGGCCCATGCGCACGCGCAGCGCCGGCGACAGCAGCCCGGCGGACATGTCCAGCGCGGTAACCATCGGCGTGCCCCCGCGCAGCAGCATGCCCAGCGTGCGATAGAAGCGTGCCAACTGATACAGCCGCATGCGGCTGCCGACCGACGGGATCGCCCACAGCCTGGCGCCGATCCAGCGCCGCGTTTCCGGCAGCATCAGCAGCCGGACGCTAACAAAGCAGATCACCAGGAAAACGCCGCCGGCGATCATGCCGTTGGCTTCGAGGAACTTCCCGGCTTCCAGCAGTCCCCGTGAGAGCAGCGGCAGATCGCCCTGGATGTCCTCGTACACGTGGCTGAACTTCGGCACGACGTAGCCGAGCAGGAACAGCAGCACCAGCGAGCCCACCGCGATCAGCAGCAGCGGATAAATCGACGCGCTGACGATTTTCTTGCGTACGGTTTCGAGCTGCGCCTGGTAGGCGATATAGCGCGTCAGTGCGTCCGGTAAGTCCCCGGTGCGTTCGGTTGCGCGCACGGTGGCGACGAACAGCGAGGGAAAGACTTCCGGGAGATCCTGCATGGCCTGGGACAGCGTGCGACCCTGCTGGAGCTGAGTCATCAGATGCGACAGCGTGTTGCGCGACGGACCCGCGCTCTCCTTTTCCGCCAGTCCCTCGATCGCCTCGACCAGGGTCAGCCCGGCTTGCAGCAGCGCCAGCAACTCCTGCGCGAACAGCGCCAGCGGAAAGCGCGTGCGGCGCGTGAAGATGTCGAAATTCCACGCCGCACGCTTGAGCGACAGTACCGCGAGCCCGCTCGACTTAGCCTGGCGCTCGGCATCCGCCTCGTCGGCGGCGTCGAATGCCACCGACACCACGTCGTTGGCATCCCGCAACGCTTTGACCTGGAATTTCATGAAATACGGGCGATTCAGTGATTCAGTGATTAAGTGATTAGGTGATTGAGTGATTCGGCGTTAGCTGGCGCGATGCCTGCATGGCCAACCTCCCGGACCCTCGTCCGTGGCTTTACCCCTTCACCATTCACGCATTCACCTTTCTCGGTTTTCGGGTCACCAATTTGTAATATCCGCTACCTCGTCCGCGCCGCCGAGCTTGCCGCCCTTGCCGTAGGAAAACAGATCGTACTCCCCATGCTCGCCGGGTGCGCGGTATACATACTTGTTGCCCCAGGGGTCGTCGGGTACCGCCTTCTTGAGATACGGCCCAGCCCACTTCGGCTCGTTCTCGGGCCGGGCATTCAATGCGGCCAGACCCTGCTCACTGTTCGGGTAACGTCCGGTATCGAGCCGATACTGGTCCAGCGCCTTGTCTAAGGCGTCGATCTGCGCCCGTGTCGTCTTCACCTCGGACTTGCCGATCTGGGCGAAGTAGCGCGGCCCGACGTAGCCGGCCAGCAGGCCGATGATGACCATTACCACCAGCAGTTCGAGGAGGGTAAATCCCCGAGAACGCGTGCGCACTTGGAAAACCACGGATTGCCGCGACACACACACAAACTCGATCCTCCCGTTACGGGGCAGCCGCCCCCTCTCGTTATCCAGCGTCCTTTTCTCAAGCGCACGGACTGTACGTCGGTGACATGACAGCGCGACTAATGAACCGTCAAGCCACTTTCACTCCCCTGTCACACGGATGTTAGTCAACGGCCCGTATAGGCCCGACCCCTTAGTTTGCCCTAGGCCTGACCCATCAGTTTGCCCGATCTTCACCGTCGTCGTCGCCGAGGCGATCGATGAGGGCTTCAGCCCGGGGGATCAAGTCCCTGGCGGCGGTATCGGAGATTCTCTTTCCCCGCTGCTCTTCGATCTGATCGACAAAGGCTTCCAACCGATTGGCCGCGGCACGCTCTCGGCCGTGTTGAAAATGTTCGCGTGCGGTCTGCAGCTTCGCCAGCAGGCTCAGTGCGAGCAACTTGCCGATTTCCCTGTCTTCCGCGTACTTTTTGACATCCACGATTAGATCGTCGAACGCCTCCAGCATGGTTGGAGGGGAGATGATGGGCGGGGTACTGTCGACAACAAAATCGAGTACCTCGCCTTGGATGACATTACCGCTGAAGGTTTCTAGCGTGGTCAGGCCGTCTGGGCCCAGGCGGCCAGCGGACAACACGTACTCGCCATCGTCGAAAGCTGTCGCGGCGAATTGATACATCCCTTGCTCAAAGGAAGGCAGGATGATGAACTGACCTTGCACGTTTGGGCCGGCATAAACCGCGCCCGGGATCTCCAGCAAGGAGCCCCCAGTTGCCG
>JAXIOX010000163.1:0-3751 GCA_045403275.1 Burkholderiales bacterium
TATAACCCCCCCCCCAAAAACCGCCCATAATGTCACAACTCACATTTTATTCTGGTTGGCCTGCCTTGGGTTTCCCCCGCCGCCTTCCCGCCTCTGCGGTAAAGATCTAAAGAGGCATGTCGTCGCAAGTCGATTTGTTGGCGGAGTAACCCACGCGGACCGGGCTGCCGACCAACGTCAGGAAGGTCTTCTGGATGGCGTATGCTTCGACCTCGCGGTAGTACCAGCGCTCGCAGGGCTTGGCGTCTCCGCGCTCGTGATTGAGCTCCTGCACGTAATGCACCAGTTCGTGCAACAGCACTGAACGATCGAAGAGGTTGGTTTCCGGCCTGAGACGCTCGTCCAGGAAAATGCCCTCGCCCGGCTGATACGTGGCCAGTGCGCCGCACTTGGAGGCACAGGCCAACTCCTGGAGCCTCTGCTGCGAAACGCGAAAGATTTCCGGCACGACGGCCGGCCGCGGGTATTTGGACAGTTGATCGAGCGCGGACAGCAAGGCCGGTATCAGTTCGGCTTCGCTGAGCGGGCGGGTTTCGCCCAGATACTTGTCGAACGCCGACTGACCTTCATCCACATAATTGCTGTACATGCCGGCGGACTCGACGCCGTTCTGCTTCGGCTTTGTGTGTTTGTCGGCAGCGATGGCGGGCAACGCAAGGCTGAACGCGACCAGAAGTCCCAGCAAGAGAATCCGGGTCCGATGACGAAAAGCAAACGATTGCATGCAAATCCTTTCCTCGACCTGCAGAAGCCGGCGTTTCACGATGGTGCCAACAACCACTGTTTCTCCCCGTCCCAGCGCCAGACGGTACCGGGTAGAAGGTGCGTGCCACCCAGCCATCTGTCGATCGTGCGGAGTTTAACCGCGTTCTTGCGGTTCTCCAAGACTTCGTGACCGGCACGCGTCAGCCTCAGGCGCTGGGAATCGAACGCCGCACGGTCCAGTTCCCGGGGCGGATGGCGAAATACCGCCCCGCCTTCCACCGCCATCAACGGCTCGGGACCGTGGGTGAGGACAGCGAGCGTGCGCCAGAACGACCAGTCGCCGAGAAATGGGCGCCGCTCCAGCGACTGCAACTCGGAGAAAATTTCGCCCGGACGCTCGATGCCCTGCGCGACAATTGCGAGCGCGCTGCGTTCGGTCAGCGACAATCCGTTGCTGGCCGACGGCAGTTCCTCCAGCAGGCGCAGCACCGCGTCGCGCAAATAAGAGAGCGACGGCAACTTCGCTGCGAGCAACCCGGCAAGCGCAACCGGGGTAGGCTGGCGGAACGCGGCCCATGCCTTACGCGTCGCCTCGAAGTGATCGCGAGTGGCCGGAATCCTGGTGTCGAGCAGACCGACACACTGCTCCGGAGTCAGTTGTCCCAGGCCGATGAAGCGGTCGATCCCGGGATAAGTCCCGACCACGATCAGGGAGACGGGCACGCGGTGCGGCTGCTGTCCAAGCCAGTCGAGCACCTGCAGCAACTGCAATTGATCGTACAGATCGTGCTCGAACCAAAGCACGACCTCCTCGAATTCGGCGTAGCGCGCGAGCAGCGCGTCACGGCGGCCGAATTGAGCGGCAATCAGCGCTTCGTCGCCGTAGCCGCATTCTTCGGTCAGGTAGCGCGCGCGAATGGCGGAAAGTTCCTCCAGAGTGGCCGTGACCGGCACCGGGCCTTCGTGCAGCACGTCGCGCCATGGCAGGTATTCGCCGCGCAATCCGCCGTCGCGCATGCGCTCGACCGCGATGTCGCCGTTGGTGATGTGCAGCATGGAAAGAAACTTGAAACGCGCTCAAGAGAAGGGAAAATCAGATCACACGGAGGAAAAACCGACAACCAGTCTGGTACGCAAGGCGCATGAATTTCCCCGGAAGGGTGTGCGTATCAACTGACCTCCTGGTTGTCTTCGTTATTGAATCTCCTTCGTGATCCTGCGTGTCAAGAATATATGGAAGTCAGGTGGACTTCTCACCGGGGCCGAGAGGTTTCGGCGGCTCCGGCGCCGCAGGCCGGGTCAGCGTCTCGATGGCGGCCGCCCTGTCTTTCGCGCGCGCAAGCTGCTCCGGATCGAGCCGCGCACCGATATCGTCGAGATCGCGGCGGTTAGTTTTCGCTTCGTCGGCATCTTCGGGCGGATAACGCAAGTCGGCTACGCTGAACCACGCATGCGCCTCCACGGGATCGGCGCCCACGCTGCGCCCTTCCGCATACATCGCGCCGATGCTGTGCATCGCGGAGGCGTCACCCTTTTCCGCGGCCTTGCGGAACCAGCCCAACGCCGCAGCGTCGTCCCGATCGACGCCCTTGCCTGCCTCGTAGAGCAAGCCGATGTTGTACATCGCCATGCGCTCGCCTTGCTCGGCGGCACTTTGGTACCAGGTCATCGCCATGGTCAGGTTCTGCTCGACGCCGAGACCGCGCTCGTAGAGGTCGCCGACATTGTTCATTGCCCAGGCGTTGCCGAGAAACGCCGCCTGGTGCCACCACTTGAAAGCCTCCTTGAAATCCTGCTCCACGCCGTGACCGTTGGCGTACGTCAGCCCGATGTTGTTCATGGCCACGGTATAGCCGCGCTTGGCCGCTTCCTTCCACCAGTTCAGCGCTTCAACGTAGCTCTGCTTGCCGTTGTAGCCCTTGGCCCAGAGCAGGCCGACGTTGTTCATCGCGCGAACGTCGCCCTGGCGCAGGAGCCGCGCAAGGTTGGCCGGGTCGAGCATGTCTTGGCCCGGCGTGAGATTGGTGAAGGTCTCTTCCTGTTCGACCGCCCACGCGGCACAGGAAAGGGAGAGAAAGGCAGCAATGATCAAGGACCGGAGCTTCAAGCTCACCTCCTGCAAATCGGGCCGGACAATTGTTCGATCCAATTGTTAGACCGGCACCTGCGGAACGGGTTCTAGGAAACTTCCAAAAGGAAGGGAATAAGGTCGCGCAACAACTCGTCCGGCGCTTCTTCGGGAATGAAATGGCCGCACTTTACCGGGTGGCCGCGCACGCTGGCGGCTTTTTCCTTCCAGGTGCCGAGCACATCGAACAGGGTGTGCATCTTGCCGTACTCGCCCCAGATCACCAGTACCGGGCAGGCGAGCTTTTTTCCCAGGTCGCGTTCGTCGTCGGCAATATCCACGGTCGCCGCCGCGCGATAGTCCTCGAGACCTGCGCGGATCGTCCCGGGCAGCCTGAAGGCGCGCAGGTATTCCTGGAACATCGGCTCCTCGATCGTATCTTGGCGAAAGCACAACGCGCGAAACATATGCCGCAGAAACGGCTCGGCGCTGTTGGCAATCATGATTTCGGGCAGATCCGGCACCTGGAAGAAGAACCAGTGCCAGTAGGCGGCGGCGAGTTCCCTGCCGGTGTTCTTGAACACGGTATGCGTCGGCACGATATCGAGCACCGTCAGGTTCTTCACCGCCTTCGGGTAATCCATCGCCAGGCGGTGCGCCACCCGCGCGCCGCGGTCGTGGCCCACCAGCGCGAAGCGCCTGTGTCCGAGCGCCTGCATCACGTCATGCATATCCTTCGCCATGCTGCGCTTGCCGTATCCGTCACGCGGCTTGTCGGAGTCGCCGTAACCGCGCAAGTCGGGGCACACCACGGTGAACCGATCGAGCAGACCGGGCACGACTTTGCGCCACATCTGTCCGGTCTGCGGATAACCGTGGTGTGCCCCGACTTGCGCGGCTACGGCGACTCCGACAAGCCGCGTGACGGATACGGCAAGCGCAGCATGGCGAAGGATATGCATGACGTGATGCAGGCGC
>JAXIOX010000165.1:0-11520 GCA_045403275.1 Burkholderiales bacterium
CGGGAGTTAAAAACAGCTCCGGTGCCAATGTGACCATCGAACCTGGGTTTCAACTTTCGAATGCTTTTCGTGCACTTTATTTTCCTCTGCGTCCTCCGCGTCCTCTGCGTTTAGAGTTCGAACTGGAGACTTTCCTCCGCGTCCTCTGCGGTAAGTGCTGTTCTTTTCGCCTGCAGGAGCCAAGCTTAGAACTGGGATTCCTCCAGCGCCAGAACGCTGGCCGACCCGTTAACGATCTCTTGCTTGCAGGCCTGGGCGAGCGGCAAGACGTGTTCTGCATAGAAACGCGCCGTACCGATTTTGGCGCGGTAAAAGTCGTAGTCCTCCGCACCCTCATCCAGGCGCCGCTTGGCGATCAGCGCGGCACGCGCAAACTGCCATGCACCCGCCACGACGCCGAACAGCTTCAGGAAAGGCACCGCGCCGGCGCCGGCCGCTCTCATGTTGTGCGGAAACGTCGCCAGCATCCAGTCGGTCGCCTCCGTCAAGGCCGCCACGCCCTCGGACAGCGAACGGCGGATGACCGCAATCCCCGGATGGGTGACTTTCGCCAGTTCGCCGTCCAGCGCACGCATCTCTGCGATCATCAGCTTGATTGTCGCGCCCTTTTCGTACGCGACCTTGCGGCCGATCAGGTCATTCGCCTGGATTCCGGTGGTGCCCTCGTAAATCGTGGTGATGCGCGCGTCCCGCAGGTACTGCGCGGCCCCGGTTTCTTCCACGAAACCCATGCCGCCGTAAACCTGAACGCCGATCGAGGCAATCTCGATGCATTGCTCGGTGCACCAGCCCTTGACCACCGGGGTGAGCAGATCGAACAGCGCCTGGTAACGTGCGCGCTCGATTTTGTCCAGGTGCAGCAGCGCATTGTCCAGATACGCCGAAGCAAGGGTCGCGATCGCCCGCATCGCCTCGGTCTGAGCCTTCATGCTCATCAGCATGCGGCGCACGTCCGGGTGGTGGATGATGGTGACGCGATCGCCGCCCTTGACGCCGATTTCCCGACCCTGCACGCGGGTCCTCGCGTATTCCAGCGCGTGCTGGTAGGCACGCTCCGCGATGGCCACGCCTTCGATGCCGACCTCCAGCCGGGCGAAATTCATCATGGTGAACATGAACTCCAGCCCGCGGTTTTCTTCACCGACCAGATGGCCGATCGCGCCATCTGCGTCGCCGTAAGCCATCACGCAGGTGGGGCTGCCGTGGATGCCGAGCTTGTGTTCGATGGACACGCATTTGACATCGTTGCGCTTGCCGAGGCTGCCGTCCCTGTTCACCAGAAACTTCGGCACCACGAACAGCGAAATGCCTTTCACACCTTCAGGCGCGTCCGGTGTTCGTGCCAGCACCATATGGACGATGTTCTCCGCCATGTCGTGCTCGCCCCAGGTGATGAAGATCTTGGTGCCGTGGAGCCTGTAGTGGTCGCCCTCGGGAACGGCGCGGGTGCGCACCGCCGCCAGATCGGACCCCGCCTGCGGCTCGGTGAGATTCATGGTTCCGGTCCACTTGCCCGACACCAGGTTCGGCAGATACAGCGCCTTCTGCTGGTCCGAGCCGTGGCGCATCAGCGCCGCAACCACACCGGCGGTGAGCATCGGGCACAGGCAAAAGGACATATTGGCCGAATTCCACATTTCCGAGGTCTGGGCCGAAATGATGTGCGGCAATCCCTGCCCGCCGAACTGCGGGTCGCAGTTCAGTCCGGTCCAGCCGCCCTCAGAGAATTGCCGGAACGCCTCCTTGAAACCCGGTGCGGCGGTGACGACATTGTTGTCGAGTTTGGCGCCGTTCCGGTCGCCGGTCTTGTTCAGGGGATCAAGCACGCCGGCCGCGAACTTGCCGGCTTCCTCCAGCACGGCGTCAACCAGGTCCGGGGTGACCTCATCGCATCCGGGTAACGCCGATATCTGGTCGAGGCCGACCAGCTCGTTAATGACGAATTTCATGTCGCGGATCGGCGCAGCGTATGTGGACATAGGCGTAATCCCAAAAAATCAAAAATCGAAAGCCTCACCGCAAAGACGCAAAGAACGCGAAGGTAACCCGGACAATAAGAAAAACGGTTCCTGTCGTTCGAAACCTGGACCACCGATACTCGCGACAAAGCCGGGTTCCGTACATTGCAGGTTTTTTTGCCGGCTAGTCTTCTGCTTTTCTCTGCGTACTTTGCGTATTTGCGGTGAAAAGTTTTAACGGTGAAAGGGTTTGGCGGTGAAAGTGGTTCTCAGCCAAGCTGGGCGGTCAGTTCGGGCACGGCCTGGAACAGGTCGGCGACCAGTCCATAGTCGGCCACCTGGAAGATTGGCGCTTCAGCATCTTTGTTGATCGCCACGATCACCTTGCTGTCCTTCATTCCCGCGAGGTGCTGGATCGCACCGGAGATGCCGACCGCGATGTAGAGCTCGGGCGCGACGATCTTGCCGGTCTGGCCTACCTGGTAGTCGTTCGGCACGAAACCCGAGTCCACCGCCGCGCGCGAGGCGCCGACTGCCGCGCCGAGCCTGTCCGCCAGGGTTTCCAGGATCCTGAAATTCTCGCCGCTGCCCATGCCGCGGCCGCCAGAGACGATTACGCGCGCCGCGGTCAACTCCGGCCGCGCCGACTTGGTGAGTTCCTGACCCACCAGCCTGGCAAGGCCGGTGTCGGCGACCGCCGGCAGGTTTTCAACCGCAGCCGAACCGCCGGTAGCGGCGGCGGCGTCGAAGCCGGTGGAGCGCACGGTAACCACCTTGATTGCGTCGCCGGACTGGACGCTTGCAAGCGCGTTTCCCGCGTAGATCGGCCGCACGAACGTTTCGGGCGATTCGACTTTGACGATGTCGGAAACCTGCGCTACATCGAGCAACGCCGCCACGCGCGGCATCACGTTCTTGCCGAAACTGGTGGCCGGCGCCAGCACATGGGTGTATCCCTTCGCGATCGAGACAATCAGCGCCGCAAGGTTCTCTGCCAGGGGGTGCGCATACTGGGTCGCTTCCGCGACCAGCACTTTTTTCACTCCGGGAATCTGCGCCGCGGACTTCGCAGCTTTTGCACAGTCGAGCCCGGCGACCAGGATGTCGATATCGCCGCCTATTTTCTGCGCGGCGGCTACAGTATTCAGTACCGCGGGCTTCAATGCGGCGTTGTCATGTTCGGCTACGACAAGAGTGCGCATCAGATCACCTTCGCTTCATTCTTCAGCTTTTGCACCAGTTCCGGCACGCTCTTCACGATCTGGCCGGCGCTGCGTTTCGGCGGCTCCTGCACCTTGAGCGTCTTCAGCCGCGGCGCAACATCCACACCGAGCCCATCCGGCGTCAGGGTTTCGAATGGCTTCTTCTTCGCTTTCATGATGTTCGGCAGCGTCACGTAGCGCGGCTCGTTCAGCCGCAGATCCGTGGTCACCACCGCCGGCAGGTTGACCAACAGCGTCTCCAGGCCGCCATCCACTTCACGGGTCACTTCCAGGGCATTGCCGCTCACCTTCACTTTCGAGGCGAAAGTGGCCTGCGAGCAGTTGAGCAGCGCCGCCAGCATCTGTCCGGTCTGGTTGGAATCGTCGTCGATTGCCTGCTTGCCCATGATGACCAGACCGGGCTGCTCCCTGGCGACGATCGCCTTGAGAATCTTGGCCACGGCCAGCGGCTGCGTCTCGACGGCGGTTTCCACCAGAATCGCGCGGTCGGCGCCGATCGCCAGCGCGGTACGCAGCGTTTCCTGACATTGGGCGGAACCAATGGAGATCACGATGATCTCGGCGGCGGCGCCTGCCTCCTTCAGTCGCACCGCTTCTTCGACGGCAATCTCGTCGAAGGGATTCATCGACATTTTCACGTTGGCGGTCTCGACGCCGGTCCCGTCGGCCTTCACCCGCACCTTGACGTTGAAGTCCACCACCCGCTTTACCGCGACCAGTACCTTCATTTCACGGATCTTCGCTTGTTGGAAAGGGTTGAGATTCTACCTCAGCAAATTAAAACGCTTTCACCGCCATAAAGAACTCTCACCGCCGACAACTTTCACCGCTAAACACTTTCACCGCAAAGACGCAAAGAACGCGAAGGAAACCCGGACAATAAGAAAAACGGTTCCTGTCGTTGGAAACCTGGACCACCGATACTCGCGACAAAGCCGTGTTCGGTAAATTGCAGGTTTTTTACCGATTAGTCTTCTGCTTTTCTTTGCGTACTTTGCGTCTTTGCGGTAAAAATGGGTTACGCAGTTTTTGCCTGTTCACGCAAAACGTTTTTCTGGATCTTGCCGGTGGAGGTTTTGGGCAACGGGCCGAATACGACTTTGCGCGGGCATTTGAAGCCCGCCAGCCGCTCGCGGCAGAAATCGATGACGTCCTGCTCGGTGAGCGCCGGCGCGCCGCTCTTGAGTGTCACGAATGCACACGGTGTTTCCCCCCATTTTTCATCCGGCCTCGCCACCACCGCCGCTTCCAGCACGTGCGGGTGCCGGTAGAGCACATCCTCCACTTCGATGGTGGAAATGTTCTCTCCGCCGGAGATGATGATGTCCTTGGAGCGGTCCTTGATCCTGGCGTAGCCGTCCGGGTACATCACCGCCAGATCGCCGGTGTGAAACCAGCCGCCCTCGAACGCCTCTTCGGTGGCCTGCGGATTCTTGAGGTAGCCCTTCATCGTGATGTTGCCGCGAAAAAAGATTTCCCCCATGGTCTGTCCGTCGCGCGGTACCGGCTTCAGCGTCTTGGGATGGAGCACGTCCATTGCCTCCTGCAAGACGTAGCGCACTCCCTGCCGGCCGTTCAACTCGGCGCGCTGGTCCGGCGGCAGCTCGTCCCACGCCGGATGCTTGGCGCACACCGCTGCCGGACCGTACACCTCGGTCAGGCCATAGACATGGGTCAGGTCCACGCCCATGCGTTCCATGCCTTCGATGACCGCCTGCGGCGGCGCGGCGCCTGCCACCATCGCCGAAACCTTGTGATCGATTCCAGAGCGCAGTTCGGCCGGCGCGTTGATCAGCATGTTATGCACCACCGGCGCGCCACAGAAATGCGTGACCTTGTGGCGCCGGATCAGGTCGAAAATCGGCGCGGCTTCGACACGCCGCAGACACACGCTGGTGCCGGCGAGCGCCGCCAATGTCCACGGGAAACACCAGCCGTTGCAATGGAACATCGGCAACGTCCACAAGTAAACCGGGAAGTGCGGCATGGCCCAGGTGACGATGTTGCTGATCGCATTGAGATAGGCGCCACGATGATGCGTGACCACGCCTTTGGGATTTCCGGTCGTGCCCGAGGTGTACGACAACGCGATCGCGTCCCACTCATCGTCCGGAAGCCTCCAGTCGAATTCCGGATCACCACCCGCAATGAAATTCTCGTATTCGGCCTCGCCCAGCAGTTCGCCGCCCGCGCCGAGAGCATCGTCAATATCGATTACGAGCGGCTTGCGCTCGATACGGCGCAGCGCCTTGGCAATGGTGGCGGAATACTCGCGGTCGGTGATCAGTACCTTGGCCTCGCCGTGAGTGAGCATGAAAGCGATCGCCCCTTCATCCAGGCGCGTGTTGAGCGTATTCAGAACCGCACCCGTCATCGGCACGCCGTAGTGCGCCTCGAACATCGCCGGCACGTTGGGGGCCATGACGGCAACTGTGTCACCGACGCGGACGCCGCGCCGGGCGAGCGCCGAAGCCAGCCTGCGGCAGCGTTGGTAGGTTTGCGCCCAGGTCTGCAGTCGTTCGCCGTGGATCAACGCGGCGCGCTCCGGATAGACCTCAGCCGCCCGCGCCAGAAATGACAGCGGTGACAGGGCAACATGGTTGGCCGCGTTTCGTTCCAGGCCGGTACGGTAAGGATTGACGTGAATCAAGGCTGCTCCGGAAATCTGAAAAATTCAGGGCGCCGGGGTTTGCAGCCGCGTCCAGCGGCGGCGTTCCGACGGGACCACCCAAATAATAAGGGATTGCATCGATTCCCCAGTCGTGGGAAGCGCCGACAAAACCTCGAAAACTGTGGAAGATTGTTCGCAAAGCGCTTGACGTAAGTGAAGAAATTTACACTCTGAGCTTGCCGGATCGGTATTGAATGGTGATAAGATTATCGTCCCCGGAAGCATGTGCCCGCCAAGGAAGCCCGTTTGAAGCCGACAACGAGGTGATGTCCGATGATGCCTGAGCGCGCCAACCGCACGTTCGTTTGCAGCGTGCTGTTCCTGGACATCGCCGAATACTCGAAGAGGCCGGTGTCGGAGCAGATACATCTCAAGGATCAGTTCAACGCCCTGATCGCCGAGGCCATTCGCGACATCGCGCCGGACGACCGCATCATTCTGGATACCGGCGATGGGGTTGCCATCAGTTTCCTCGGCGACCCCGAAGACGCGTTGTTCGTGGCCATGAGCCTGCGCGAGTCGTTTGCGCCCAAACCCAACGAACCACCAAGACTTCCGGCCCGCATCGGCATCAACCTTGGCCCGGTCCGACTGGTCCTGGATCTCAACGGGCAGCCCAATATCATCGGCGACGGCATAAACGTCGCGCAACGCGTCATGGTGTTTGCGCTGCCGGGGCAGATTCTGGTGTCGCGCTCCTACTTCGAAATGGTGTCGCACGTTTCCGAGGGCTACGCCAAGCTGTTCCGCAACGAAGGATCGCGCACCGACAAGAACGTGCGTGAGCACGAGATCTACAGCGTCGGCTACACCAACGCCGGCGACACCGGCGTACGTTCTCCGGCCGCGCGCGCTCAGGTTTCGTCCCGCGAGGGAATGCGCCAGCACGCCACCGCGACCATGGCGACGGCAACCGGCGACTGGCTTGCCATCATCGAGCCCTGGCTGAACAACAGGACCATTGCCTACGCCACCGCAACATTGTCGGTGGGCGCGTTCGTGTTAGCGGTCCTGCTCAACTTTCTCGGCCAGGGCAACCTGCCGGCGGCACCGGTGAATCACGAAGCCCAGACAGCGCAGAAGAATTCCCAGACCGCCGGCATAGCCGAGGAACCTGAAGTGTCCGGATTTCCCAAGTTGGTGGGGAAGAAACCCACCGCCGCCAAGCCCGCCGCCAAGCCCGCTGCCAGGGAAGAAGCCCGGGAGAAAAAATCATCTCCGTTGGCCTTCTTGCCCGCTGAAAACGAACCCAAGCAACCTGCCAAGCCGATCGGCATCGGCGTTATCGAGCTGGCGATTGCGCCATGGGGGGAAGTTTACATGGACGGCGAGCGCGTCGGAGTCAGTCCGCCGGTAAACGAATTGGAAGCCGCGCCGGGCAAACGCAAGATCGAGGTCCGCAACGGCAGTTTCCCGGCTTACACTGAGGTTGTCGAGATAAAAGCCGACCAGAAAGTGCGCATCCAGCATAAGTTCAAGTAGAACAACACGAAACCATGCCCACGATCCGACTCGCACTGCTTCTGATCCTGGCTTCGAATCTTGCTGCCGGATGCGCGGCCAATTCGTTCCGGGAACTTTTGCTGGGCAGGAACGGCGGCAAAAGCTATCTCGAGGAAGGCATCCGCAACTACGAGGAGGGAAACTACCGCGTATCGGCCCGGCGGCTGCAGTACGCGTTGGAAGAAGGCCTGACGCGCCCTGACCGCGTCATGGCGCACAAGTACCTGGCATTCATCGCCTGCGTGTCGGGCCAACAACTCACATGCACGGAGGAGTTCGGCATCGCACTGGAGCTCGATCCTTCGTTCGAACTCGACGCCGCGGAAGCCGGACACCCAATCTGGGGGCCGGTTTACCAGAGCGTGAAGGCAAAACAGAAGGGATAGATTTCGGCCGATGTCTCGGATTAGCTCGACCGCCACGCTGGGCCGCTACGAAATCCTGGCGGAACTCGGCCACGGTGCGATGGGTGTGGTCTACAAGGCGCGCGACCCGCTGCTCGATCGCGTGGTCGCAATCAAGACGGTGAACCTGACCCTGCCAAAGGATGAACGGGCGGAGTACGAAGCGCGCTTCTACCAGGAGGCCAAGGCTGCCGGCGGTCTGTCCCACCGCAACATCGTTACCATTTACGACGTCGGCCGCAGTGAAAGCATCGCATACATGGCGATGGAGTTTCTCGAGGGCGATGAACTGCGCGACCTGTTGCAGGCGCGTGCGCCGATCGCCCTTTCACGCGCACTGGACATCGGCGCTCAGGTCGCCGATGGCCTGCAGTACGCTCATGAACGCCAGATCATCCATCGCGACATCAAGCCGGGAAACATCATGGTGCTGCACGAAGGACTGGTGAAAATCACCGACTTCGGTATTGCGCGCATGCGCAATAACGAAGTGAAGACCGTGACCGGCATGATCCTGGGTTCCCCCAAATACATGTCGCCGGAACAGGTGTCGGGCAAGCGCGCGGATACCCGGTCCGACATCTTTTCTCTGGGAGTGGTGATTTACGAGATGCTCACCGGCACTTCCCCTTTCGTCGCCGACAATATTCACGGCGTGATGTATCAGACCATGAACTTCAATCCGCCGGCACCGAAAACGCTCAATCCCGACCTTCCGGAGGTGCTGAATTTCATCGTCGCCAAAGCGCTGGCGAAGAATCTCGACGACCGTTACCAGAAGGCCAGGGATCTCGCGCACGATCTGCGCGAGGCAATTTCGACGCTGAAGGGCGCATCCGCAGCACCGGAAGTGGTCGCAGGTCCGCTCGATGGCGGACCTTTCGTGCTGCCCAAATCTCCGCTCACCCGCCACCAAGACAGGGCAGCGCCCGTCCTCGCTGCAGCAGGCGCAAAATCCGCTCAACAGTCCGACGAACAGCAGTCCGACCTCGCCTCATCGGAAACCGCGCAGCCGGCGCTGGGATTGTCCAAGGCGTTCGACTCCTTCAATGCCACCCAGCGGCTCGCGGCGCTGACCGGAATGGAAAAAGAACTGGATGAGTTTTCCGATTCGCAGAAAATTGCGAGGCTCAAGTCGCTGTCGCAGACCAAGCACGCGGCTGTGCCGGCGGCGTCTCGGCTGTCCGCCAGCACGACCTGGAAGCAATCCATCGGTCTGATTCGGTCGGTAAGTAGAGGCGGTCAATCCGCCGGGGCCAACATCAAGTTGGTGTGGATAGCCAGCGCGCTGCTTGCGCTTGCCACCGCCGCGCTTTTTCTGCTGCAGTGAGAAAAATCGAGGGATTGGGGGATTGGGAATTGGGGGATTGGGGGATTGAGTTACGGAACCACATAATCACCCAATCATCTAATCACTTAATTGCCTAATCACTTAATCGCCTATTCACTCAATCACTCAATCACTCAATCACTAAATCACTGAATTCTTGCCACCGCTTCCTCGACCCGCTCCACCGTCACCACTTCGATGCCTTCGATCGCCGTCCTCGGCGCGTTCGCCTTGGGGATGATTGCGGTCCTGAATCCAAGCTTGGCGGCTTCACGCAGGCGCTCCTGGCCGCGCTGCACCGGCCGCACCTCCCCGGCGAGGCCGATCTCTCCGAATGCGACCAACTTCTCCGGAAGCGGCTTGTTCCGCAGTGACGATACGATTGCGAGCAGCACCGGCAAATCGGCCGCCGGCTCGTCGATCTTCACGCCGCCCACGGCGTTGACGAATACGTCCTGGTCGAACGCTGCAATGCCCGCGTGCCGGTGCAGCACCGCGAGCAGCATCGCCAGCCTGCTCTGCTCCAGTCCCACGCTCAGTCGCCGCGGGTTCGGCGCGTGCGCTTCGTCCACCAGCGCCTGCACCTCCACCAGCAGGGGCCGCGTGCCTTCCTGAGTAACCATCACGCAGGAACCCGCCACCTCGACGCCGTGTTGCGACAGGAATAGCGCCGAGGGATTGGACACGCCGCGCAGGCCCCGGTCGGTCATGGCGAACACCCCGAGTTCGTTGACCGCGCCGAAACGGTTCTTGGTTGCCCGCACCAGCCGAAAAGCAGAATGCGTATCGCCCTCAAAGTACAGCACCGCATCCACCATGTGCTCCAGCACGCGCGGTCCGGCGAGCGCCCCTTCCTTGGTGACGTGCCCGACCAGCAACAGCGTGGCACCGGAAGTCTTGGCATAGCGGGTGAGTTGCGCGGCGCATTCGCGCACCTGCGCGACGCTGCCCGGCGCCGACTGCAGCACTTCAGAATAAATGGTCTGAATCGAGTCGATTACCGCCACATCCGGCTTCTGCGCTGCCAGCACCGACAACACCCTTTCCAACTGGATTTCGGCCAGCACATTGAGCGTCTCGGCGCCGACCGCAAGGCGCTTGGCGCGAAGCGCGATCTGCTGGACCGACTCTTCGCCACTGACGTATACCGCATTGCACGAGCCACCCATACGCGACAATGCCTGCAGCAGCAGCGTGGATTTGCCGATCCCCGGATCGCCACCCAGCAGTACCACCGCGCCGCGTACCAGGCCGCCTCCCAAGACGCGGTCGAGTTCGCCGATCCCGGTTGGCCGGCGCGTCTCCTCCTGCGCATCGATGTCGGCAAGTTTTTGCAGCTTGCCCGCCTCCGTCAGCGCCTGGTAGCGCGACGAGATTTTTTCCGCGATGGTTTCCACCAGGGTGTTCCAGGCGCTGCAATGTGGGCACTGCCCCTGCCATTTGAGCGTCTGCCCGCCGCACTCGGTGCAGGCGTAAAGGGTCTTCGCCTTGGCCATCGCGTCAGTCTCCGCCGCGATCCTCAACCGGCACGCGCCGCGCCAGCGCGCACAGCAACTCGTAGCTCACCGTCCCGGCTGCTGCCGCTACCTCTTCCACCGGCAGCCCCGCTCCCCACAGCATCACCGGACTGCCGATTCCCGCGCCCGGAACAGCGCTAAGGTCTACGCACAGCATGTCCATCGAAACCCGCCCGACCATTGGCACTCGCACGCCGTCGACCAACACCGGCGTGCCGTTATAGGCATGGCGAGGATACCCGTCGGCATAGCCGCAGGCGACCACGCCGATGCGCACATCCCGGTCGGCGGCGAACAAGCTGCCGTAGCCCACCGTGTCACCGCGCTTCAGTTGCTGGATGCCGATTAATTCGCTGGTGAGCGACATTACCGGCCTGAGGCCTATCTGCGCCGCACTGCGGTCCTCGAGCGGGCTGGCGCCGTATAACATGATGCCCGGACGCACCCAGTCGCCGCGTGCCTCTGGGAAACGCAACAGCGCCGCCGAATTGGCGAGCGAGCGTGCATAGCCCGGGCGCGCCACATGGTGCTCGAATTCCCGCATCTGCCATTCGATTCCGCTGACGCCCTCGGCGTCGGAAAAGTGCGTCGTCAGGACCACTTCACCGACGCACGGCAGCGCTTTCAATTGTTCGAGAACGCGGCCGGCCCTGGCGGCCGGAAAGCCGAGCCGGTTCATGCCGGTATTGAATTTGACGAACACCTCGAGCTTTCTGTCGCCGTGCAAATTCCCGAGCAGCGCGATCTGCTCTTCGTTGTGAATCACCACGGAAAACCCGTGATGCAGAATCAACGGGAGCTCGTCGGCACCGAAAAAACCTTCCAGCAGCAGGATGCGCTGGCGATAACCGGCGTCGCGCACCCGCATTGCGTCATCGAGTTCCAGAAGCGCAAATCCATCGGCATCCTCAAGC
>JAXIOX010000213.1:0-5923 GCA_045403275.1 Burkholderiales bacterium
CGTGGCGGAGCAGGTGTACTCCGTCGAGAAGGACAGCACCTGACACGCTGGGATCCGGCGCATCCTCACAAACCTTTACCCCGTTCCTTCCTGGGGAACTCTACGGTTGCGTTTTTCCTTTGCGTTCTTTGCGCCTTTGCGGTGAGAGGGGTGCGTTCAGAAATCCCCCCACAGAGCCTGGATTGCGGCCAGCGCGGCGAGCGCAGCGGTCTCGGTGCGCAGCACCCTCGGACCGAGACGTACCGGCGCGAATCCACGCGACTGCGCTGCCTGCGCTTCACCCGGTGCGAGCCCGCCTTCCGGGCCGGCGAGCAGAATCACCCGGCCGCGCGCCGGCGCGAGTTCGCGTAGCGACATTGCCGCATGCGGCGACAGCATCAGGCGCAGTTCGTCACCGGGCTGGGCCAGTTGCCCCAGCCACTCGCCGAGGCCCAGCAAGGGCGCGACCGGCGGGACGCGGTTGCGGCCGCATTGTTCGCAGGCGGAGATCACCAGGTTTTGCCAGTGCTCGGCACGCCGCGCCGCGCGCTCGTCGCGGAGCTTCACGACGCTGCGTTCTGTGGCGACCGGCTGGATCGCTGCAACGCCCAGTTCCACCGACTTCTGCAGCGTCAGGTCCATGCGATCGCCGCTCGAGAGCCCTTGCGCGAGCCGGATGTCGAGCGGCGCTTCGCGTTCGACCGTGAAGTGCGCGCCGGTCTTGATCGTCACCTCGCCCCGGTCCATGCGCGTGATGCGCGCCTCGAACTCGCCGCCGTGTCCGTCGAACAACGTGACCGGTTCGCCCACGGCAAGACGCAGCACCCGCGCCGCGTGATGCGCGGCTTCCGCAGGCAACCGCACTTCCGAGCCGTTGCCGAGCTTGCCGGGAAAGTAGAACCGGGCACCGGATTTCGCGCCAGGTTTCTTATGCAACTCCTTATTCATGTTAAGATTTTGCCATGCAACAAGGTTGTGGTCACAGGCTTTCTGCGTGGCGGGCCGCAGCACGGCGGGCTGGCATTGGCAATTTCTTGGAGGCGTAGGCGATGGGCGCTCAACCACCGGTGTGCGATTTCGGCTGGAAGGCGCCGGACTTCGACCTACCCGGCACCGACGGCAAACGCTACACGCTTGCCGAACTAAGTGGGCCCAAGGGGCTGCTGGTGATGTTCATCTGCAACCACTGCCCCTACGTCAAGGCCGTGCGCGATCGCATCATCCGCGACTGTGCCGAACTCAAGGCGCTGGGCATCGGCTCGGTGGCGATCAGTTCGAACGATCCCGCCGACTATCCCGAGGACTCGTTCGAAAACATGCAGCGCATTGCGCGCGATCTCAAGTTCCCGTTCCCCTACCTCTTCGACGAGACCCAGGAGGTCGCGCACGCCTACGACGCAGTGTGCACGCCCGACTTTTTCGGTTTCGACGAGGACCTGGGACTCCAGTACCGGGGCAGGCTCGACGCCTCGCGCACCTCGCCGGTGGCGAATGCACGCCGCGAATTATTCGAAGCCATGAAAGCGGTGGCCGAAACCGGGCGCGGTCCGGTGGATCAAGTCCCCAGTATGGGATGTTCGATCAAATGGAAGCGGCGCTGAAGAAACCGTCACCGGGGATGCTCGAGCGCGTGATCGCCACGGTGAAAGACGTGGCCAAGGCAGAGGTCATGCCGCGTTACCTGAAAGTGGCACACCAGCGCAAATCGGACGGCAGCCTGTTTACCGAAGCCGATATAGCCGCCCAGGAGGCGCTGTCCCACCGGCTTCCGGAAATTTATTCCGGGCCGATCGTCGCCGAGGAGATGACCCCCGAGCAGCAGGCCGAATACTGGCTGGCCGGCGCCGAGGGCCTTTGGTGCGTCGACCCGATAGACGGCACCTCGAACTTCGTCAACGGCCTGCCCTATTTCGCCGTGTCGGTGGCGCTGATGAAGAAGGGCAGGAGCATGCTGGGCGTGGTCTACGATCCAGTTGCCGACGAGGTGTTTTACGCCGAGAAGGGTGGCGGCGCCTTTCTCAACGGCGAGCGCCTGCCAATCAAGGAGCACGCGCCGCACTTGCGCAACGCCATGGCGCAAGTGGACTTCAAGCGTTTGCCCGAGCGGCTTGCGCGCGAACTGGTTGCGGCCCCGCCATATTCCTCGCAGCGCAATTTCGGCGCCAGCACGCTGGAATGGTGCTACGTCGCCGCCGGGCGCTTCGACGTCTATCTTCACGGCGGGCAGAAACTCTGGGATTACGCCGCCGGTTCGCTGATCCTGGAGGAAGCCGGGGGGTTGATGTCCAGCCTCCACAAGGATGACTTCTGGGCCGACACGCTGTGGCAGCGTTCGGCGATCGCCGCGCGCGATCCCGGCCTGTTCGACGCCTGGAAGCGCTGGATCCGCGCCCGCCAGTAGTGCGAAACCAACTCGCCGGCCCCGACGGAGCATTCCGATTGCGCCGCTATTGCGGCGCAAGGACCCATCCTTGACCGACCTTCACGTTGCCGGTATCTTTCCTAGTTTTCGCAGCAATTTTCTCCACTTAGGTGTTTCGATGGAATTGACCGCCGGCGTTACCACCGAATTATCCGGTGCCGAGATCACGGTTCGATGTCTTCAAGAAGAGGGCGTCGAGTTCATCTTCGGCTATCCGGGCGGCGCCGTCCTTCCCCTGTACGACGAGTTGTTCAAGCAGGAAAAGGTCAAGCACATCCTGGTACGCCACGAGCAGGCCGCGGTGCACGGCGCCGATGCCTATGCCCGGGCCACCGGAAAAGTGGGCGCGGTGCTGGTTACTTCCGGCCCCGGGGTAACCAATGCGGTGACCGGCATTGCCACCGCTCACATGGATTCCATCCCGATGGTGATCGTTACCGGCCAGGTGCCGACGCATGCCATCGGCCTGGACGCCTTCCAGGAAGTGGACACCGTCGGCGTCACCCGGCCGTGCGTGAAGCACAACTTCCTGGTGAAGGACGTCAAGGACCTCGCGGTCACCATGAAGAAGGCCTTTTATCTTGCCGCGACCGGTCGTCCCGGCCCGGTGCTGGTCGACATCCCCAAGGACGTGCAGACCACCAAGACCGCTTACTTCTATCCGCAGTCGGTGACGATGCGCTCCTACAACCCGGTGATCAAGGGACACAGCGGACAGATCAAGAAGGCGATCCACCTGCTCATGGAAGCCAAACGGCCGATGATTTACACCGGCGGCGGCATCGTGCTCGGCAACGCGTCCGTCGAATTGACGCAATTGGTGCGCACGCTTGGTTTCCCGTGTACCAACACCCTCATGGGCCTGGGCGGTTATCCCGCCAGCGATGCGCAGTTCGTCGGCATGCTCGGTATGCACGGCACCTACGAAGCCAACATGGCGATGCAGAATTGCGACGTGTTGCTCGCGATTGGCGCGCGCTTCGACGACCGCGTGATCGGCAACCCGAAGCATTTCTTCCAGGAGGACCGCAAGATCATCCACGTCGACATCGACCCCTCGTCGATCTCCAAGCGCGTACGGGTGGACGTGCCGATCGTGGGCGACGTCAGGGAAGTGCTGCAGGAGATGAATCGCCAGCTCGCCGCCACCAAGGAGCGTCCGGACCCGGCCGCGGTCAAGGCGTGGTGGACGCAGATCGAGCAGTGGAAGAGCCGCGATTGCCTCAAGTACGATCGCACCTCGAAAATCATCAAGCCGCAGTTCGTGATGGAAAAGCTCTACGAACTGACCAAGGACATGGACCTGTACCTGACCTCGGACGTGGGCCAGCATCAGATGTGGGCGGCGCAGTTCTACAAATTCGAGAAGCCGCGCCGCTGGATCAATTCCGGCGGCCTGGGCACGATGGGAGTGGGGTTGCCCTACGCTCTCGGCGTCCAGATCGCGTATCCGGACGCGACCGTAGCCTGCGTGACCGGCGAGGCCAGCATCCAGATGTGCATCCAGGAACTGTCCACCGCCAAGCAGTACCGCCTGCCGGTGAAGATCGTCAACCTCAACAACCGTTACATGGGCATGGTGCGCCAGTGGCAGCAGTTCTTCCACGGCAACCGCTACGCCGAGTCCTACATGGACGCGCTGCCGGACTTCGTCAAGCTGACCGAATCCTACGGCCACGTGGGCATGCGCATCGACAAGCCGGAGGACGTCGAGCCGGCGCTCAAAGAGGCGTTCAGCCGCAAGAACGACCTCGTTTTCATGGACTTCATCACCGACCAGACCGAGAACGTATTTCCGATGGTGCCGGGCGGCAAGGGCCTGTCGGAGATGATCCTGGTTTAAGTCAAATGCGTCACATCATCTCCCTACTCATGGAAAACGAGCCGGGCGCGCTGTCTCGCGTGGCCGGCCTGTTCTCGGCGCGCGGCTACAACATCGAGTCGCTGACCGTCGCGCCCACCGAGGATCCGTCGTTGTCGCGCATGACCGTGGTTACCAGCGGTTCCGACGACGTCATCGAGCAGATCACCAAGCAGCTCAACAAACTGGTTGATGTGGTCAAGGTGGTGGACCTGTCCGACGGCGACCACATCGAGCGCGAGCTGATGCTGGTCAAGGTGCGCGCCTCCGGCAAGGATCGAGATGAGATGAAGCGCATGGCGGAGATCTTCCGCGGCCGCATCGTCGATGTGACCGACAAGGCTTACACCATCGAGCTCACCGGCACAGGGAGCAAGCTCGATGCCTTTCTCGAAGCGCTCGAACAGGGCGTGATTCTGGAAACGGTGCGCACCGGCGCCTCGGGTATCGGCCGCGGCGAACGCATTCTCAAAGTCTCGTGAGGCGTGAGGGGCCAGAAATCGGTGATTAGGTGATTCAGTAAGTAGGTGATTGAAACCAGTTACTCAATCGCTCAATCACTTGATCACTCCTGCCCCCTCACCCTTCACGAATTTCTCACCAGAGGCGAACATGAAAGTCTTTTACGACAAGGACGCGGACCTGCGTCTGATCAAGGGAAAGAAGGTCACCATCCTGGGTTACGGCTCGCAGGGCCATGCCCACGCGTTGAACCTCAAGGACTCGGGTGTGAAGGTCACCGTCGGCCTGCGCAAGGGCGGTGCTTCGTGGGACAAGGCCAAGAAGGCCGGTTTGGAAGTGAAGGACATCGCCGATGCGGTCAAGGCCGCGGATTTCGTGATGATCCTGTTGCCCGACGAACATATTGCGGATGTCTATCGAGGCGAAGTCGAACCCCACATCAAGAAAGGCGCGGCGCTGGCCTTTGCCCATGGCTTCAACTTCCACTTCGGCCAGGTCGTTCCCCGATCCGATCTGGATGTTGTGATGATCGCACCCAAGGCGCCCGGACACACCGTGCGCTCGACTTACGTGCAGGGCGGTGGCGTACCGATGCTGATCGCCATCCACCAGAATCCGTCCAAGAAGGCGCGCGACCTGGCGCTCTCGTACGCGGCGGCGATCGGCGGCGGCAAGGCCGGCGTCATCGAGACCAACTTCCGCGAGGAAACCGAGACCGACCTGTTCGGCGAGCAGGTCGTTCTGTGCGGCGGCACCACTGCGTTGATCCAGGCCGGCTTCGAGACGCTGGTGGAGGCCGGCTACGCGCCGGAGATGGCCTACTTCGAGTGCCTGCACGAATTGAAACTGATCGTGGACCTGATCTACGAGGGCGGCATCGCCAACATGCGTTACTCGATCTCGAACAACGCCGAGTACGGCGACTTTACCCGCGGCCCGCGCATCATTACCGAGGAAACCCGCAATGAGATGCGCAGGATCCTCAATGAAATCCAGACCGGCACCTACGCCCAGGAATTCCTGCTGGAGAACAAGACCGGCGCTACCAAGTTGGGCGCCATGCGCCGCATCGGCCGCGCGCACCAGATCGAGGTCGTGGGGGAGAAGCTGCGCGACATGATGCCGTGGATCAAGGCCAACCGGCTGGTGGACAAGTCCAAGAACTAGGATTGAGGATCGAGGATTGGGGATTGAGCAAG
>JAXIOX010000243.1:0-1276 GCA_045403275.1 Burkholderiales bacterium
CAAACCTGACCCAGGTGCGCAATCCCAACGGCACCGCGGTGAGCGGCATCGACGCCGAGCAGCTCGCCTACGGCGAGCTCGAGGGACGGCGCCAGTGCTGGGAAACCTTCGAGTTCATCAAGAGCGTGACGCCCGGGTTCGAGCGCGCCTACATCGTCGAGATCGCGCCGCAGCTCGGCATCCGCGAGACGCGGCGCGTGAGCGCCGAGTACATGGTGAGCGAGCAGGACATTCTCGGTTGTGCGGATTTTGCCGATTCGATCGGCGTGAACGGCTGGCCGGTGGAGGCGCACGTCGCGGGCGACGTGAAGTTCGTGTTCGCGCGCGGCGAGCGCGGCTACAACCAGCTGCCGTACCGGATGATCCTGCCGCTCGAGCTCGACAATCTGCTGGTCGCCGGGCGCTGCGCCGGCATGACGCATGACGGCCAGTCCTCCGCCCGCGTCACCGGGCCGTGCTTCGTCATGGGCCAGGCCGCCGGCAGCGCGGCGCATCTCGCGCTGCAGGCCGGGGTTGCTCCGCGCAAGCTGGACGTCAAGGCGCTGCAGGAGCACCTCGAGAGGAACGGCGCCTGGCTGGGATGAAGGCGCGCCGGATTGCGGGCGCGTTGGGCGCCGAGATCCTGGGCATCGACCTCGCGGCGCCCTCCGACGCCGAGATCTCCTTCATTCGCCAAGCCTGGCTCGAGCACCTGGTGGTGTTCTTCCGCGACCAGCCGCTTTCGCCCGGCGCCTTCATGGCTTTCGCGCGGCGCATCGGCAAGCCGATCGAGTACCCCTTCGTCAAGGGCATCCCGGGATTCCCCGAGATCATCGAGGTGAAGAAGCTCGAGCACGAGCGGATCAACTTCGGCGGCGTCTGGCACTCGGACACCAGCTACCTCGAAATCCCGCCGATGGCCTCGATGCTCGTGGCGAGGGAGATTCCTCCCCAGGGCGGCGATACGCTGTTCGCCAACATGTATCTCGCTTTTGAGTCTCTCAGCGAAACGCTCAAGAAATTGCTGGAGGGACTGAAGGCAATCAATTCCTCGGCCAAGGCGAATGTGACCAGGACGCGCGAGGACCGCATCAAGACCGACGGCAAGGAAGAGGCGAAGGCGTTTCTCGCCGAGCACCCGGTGGTCAGGACGCACCCCGAAACCGGCCGCAAGGCGCTCTACGTTAACGTCGCGCACACGGTGCAGTTCAAGGGCATGACGGATGAGGAGAGCGCGCCGCTGCTGGGCTTCCTGTTCCAGCACCAGGTCAAGCCGGAGTTCACCTGCCGCTTCGCC
>JAXIOX010000179.1:0-3905 GCA_045403275.1 Burkholderiales bacterium
ATGGTGATGCCCGGGGACAACGTGGCCATTACCGTGCAGCTGATTCAGCCCATTGCGATGGAAGAGGGCTTGCGCTTTGCCATTCGCGAGGGCGGCCGCACCGTGGGCGCCGGCGTGGTGTCCAAGGTCATCGAGTAGCGATAATGCAAAACCAGAAAATCCGCATTCGCCTGAAGGCCTTCGACTATCGCCTGATTGATCAGTCGGCGATCGAAATCGTCGAGACCGCCAAGCGCACCGGCGCAGTGGTCAAAGGCCCGGTTCCACTGCCCACCCGCATCGAGCGCTTCGATGTGCTGCGCAGCCCGCACGCGAACAAGACTTCGCGCGATCAGTTCGAGATTCGCACCCACCTGCGGTTGATGGACATCATCGATCCTACCGACAAGACAGTGGACGCGCTGATGAAGCTGGACCTGCCGGCGGGTGTGGACGTAGAGATCAAATTATAGGATTGGGGATCGAGGATTGAGGATTGAGGATCGAGGATCGAGCGGGCTGAAACTCAATCCTCAATCCTGGTCGCTCAATCCTGAAGTTAACCGCCGGCCAATTGCAGCCGGCGCCTCTGCAGAGGAAACAAGAATGAGTTTAGGACTAGTTGGTCGCAAGATCGGTATGACGCGACTGTTTACCGATGACGGAGATGCCGTCCCGGTGACGGTCGTCGACGTGTCGAACAATCGAGTGACCCAGATCAAGACCACCGAGACCGATGGCTATGCCGCGGTGCAGGTGACGTTCGGCAAGCGCCGCGCCAGCCGGGTTTCCAAGCCCGCGGCCGGCCACTTTGCCAAGGCCGCCGTCGAAGCGGGTCACATCCTGAGGGAATTCCGTGTCGAGCCCGATCAGCTTGCCAGCCTGAAGGTCGGCGGTCAGGTCGGCGTCGACATCTTCAAGGTCGGCCAGCTGGTGGACGTGACCGGTACCGCGATCGGCAAGGGCTTTGCCGGCGTGATCAAGCGCCATCACTTCTCCTCCAACCGCGCCAGCCACGGCAACTCCGTGTCGCACAACAAGCCGGGTTCAATATCGATGGCGCAGGATCCGGGCCGCGTGTTTCCCGGCAAAAAGATGTCCGGCCATCTGGGTGCCGTGCGGCGCACCGCGCAGAAACTGGAAATCGTGCGCATCGACGCCGAGCGCCAGTTGCTGCTTATCAAGGGTGCGGTTCCCGGTTCCGAAGGCGGCGACGTGATCGTGCATCCTTCGGTGAAGGCGAAGGCGGCGTAATGGAACTCAAACTGATCAACGAAAGGGGTCAGGCCACCGCCAGCGTCAAGGCTTCCGACGAACTGTTCGGACGCGAGTACAACGAGTCGCTGGTGCACCAGGTGGTGACTGCTTATTTGGCCAACGCCCGTCTCGGCACCCGGGCCCAGAAAGGACGCAGCGACATAGCCAAATCCACGCGCAAGCCCTGGCGCCAGAAAGGCACCGGCCGCGCCCGCGCCGGCATGGCGTCCAGCCCGCTGTGGCGTGGTGGCGGCAAGATATTCCCGAACAGCCCGGACGAGAACTTCAGCCACAAGGTCAACCGCAAGATGTTCCGCGCCGGCCTGGCCTCGATCCTTTCGCAGCTGGCCCGGGAAGGCCGTCTCGCCGTGGTCGAGAATTTCAAGGTCGATTCGCCCAAGACCAAGCAGCTGGCACAAAAGGTCAAGGGCATGGGCATGGACAACGTGCTGATCATCACCGATAAGCTCGACGAGAACCTGGTGCTGTCGGCGCGCAATCTCGTCAACGTGCTGGTGGTCGAACCCGGGCAGGCGGACCCGGTCAGCCTGCTGCGCTTCAGCAATACGCTGATCACCAAGGGCGCGGTGGCGAAGTTCGAGGAGATGCTGGCATGAACGCGGCCGCTATCAAGCAGAACGGTAACGAGCAGAACGGTATCAAGCACAGCGGTATCAGGCAGGAGCGGCTGATGCAGGTGCTGCTCGCGCCGGTGGTATCGGAAAAGAGCACCTTCGTCGCCGACAAGCATGAGCAGGTGATCTTCCGGGTTGCGCCGGATGCCACCAAGCCCGAAATCAAGGCTGCGGTGGAGCTGCTGTTCAAGGTGCAGGTGAAAAGCATCCAGGTCGCCAACGTGAAGGGCAAGGAAAAGCGTTTCGGCCGCTTCGTCGGCCGCCGCCGGCACTGGAAAAAGGCCTACGTCTGCCTGAAGCCGGGCCAGGAGATCAAATTCTCCGCAGGGGAGGCCAAGTAAATGGCACTCGTCAAAGTCAAACCGACATCCCCCGGCCGGCGCGCTCTGGTCAAGGTCGTCAACGCCAACCTGCACAAGGGCAAACCGGTTGCCGCTCTGGTCGAGAAACAGAGCAAACGTGCCGGCCGCAACAACCGCGGCCACATCACCACGCGCCATCAGGGCGGGGGGCACAAGCATCACTATCGCATCGTCGATTTCGTGCGCGACAAGGACGGCATTGCCGCCAGGATCGAGCGCCTGGAATACGACCCGAACCGCAGCGCTAATCTGGCGCTGCTGTGTTACGCCGACGGCGAGCGCCGTTACATCATCGCGCCCAAGGGCGTGACGGTAGGGCAGGAGGTCATCAACGGGGCGCAGGCGCCGATAAAGGTCGGCAATACGCTGCCGCTGCGCAATGTGCCGGTGGGCACCACCGTCCACTGCGTCGAAATGCTGCCCGGCAAAGGCGCGCAACTGGCGCGTTCCGCGGGGACCTCGGTGCAGTTGCTGGCGCGCGAAGGCACCTATGCGCAGTTGCGCCTGCGTTCCGGCGAAATCCGCAAGGTTCACGTCGAGTGCCGCGCCACCATCGGGGAAGTCGGCAACGAAGAGCACAACCTCGAGTCCATCGGCAAGGCCGGACGCGTGCGCTGGCGCGGAGTGCGCCCGACCGTGCGCGGCGTGGCGATGAACCCGATCGACCACCCTCACGGCGGCGGCGAAGGCAAGACCGCTGCCGGCCGCGACCCGGTGAGCCCCTGGGGCACGCCGACCAAGGGTTACAAGACCCGTCTCAACAAGCGCACCCGCGGCATGATCGTGCGCGATCGCCACGGCAAGTAAGGGGTAAGGACACATGGGACGTTCGATCAAGAAAGGCCCGTTCGTCGATCATCACCTGGTACAGAAGGTGGGTGCGGCGCGCGCTACCAACGACAAGCGCCCGATCAAGACCTGGTCGCGCCGTTCCACCATCCTTCCGGACTTCGTGGGGCTCACCATCGCCATTCACAACGGCCGACAGCACGTGCCGGTGTCTATCAGCGAGAACATGGTCGGGCACAAGCTCGGCGAATTCGCGCTGACCCGCACTTTCAAGGTGCACACCGGGGACAAGAAGGTCATTGCGGCTCCGTCCGGCGCAGCGGCGCCGGCGTCGGCTGCAGCCGCCAAGAGGTAAGGGCGATGGGAGAGATGACGATGAGAACTTCTGCTGTCTTGCGCGGCGTGCGGCTGTCGGCCCAGAAAGGGCGCCTGGTCGCCGACCAGGTGCGCGGTCTGCCGGTGGACAAGGCGCTGAGCCTGCTGGCCTTCAGCCCGAAAAAGAGCGCCAAGATCATCCGCAAGGTGCTGGAGTCGGCGATCGCCAATGCCGAGCACAACGACGGCGCCGACATCGACGAGCTGAAGGTCACGACGATCTACGTCGACATGGCCGACACGCTGAAGCGCTCGACCGCGCGCGCCAAGGGCCGCGGCAACATCATTGGCAAGCAGACCTGCCACATCCGCGTCGTCGTCGGCGACGGCAAGGCCAAATAGGAACCTCCATGGGACAGAAGATCCATCCGATCGGCTTTCGCCTCGCGGTCAACCGCAATTGGGGCTCGCGCTGGTTCGCGAACAACCAGAATTTCGGCAAGATGCTTGGCGAAGACATCAAGGTCCGCGACTACCTCAAGAAGAAACTGGCGCATGCTTCGGTTGG
>JAXIOX010000301.1:0-10694 GCA_045403275.1 Burkholderiales bacterium
GTACCAGGAGAGCGGCGGCAGTCCGGCTTCGGCCAGCCGCACCTCTATTTTCTCGACCAGCACCGCGTGCGCGGTCAGGAACAGGGCCCAGACCGAAGCCTTTGTAGTTTCTTTACTTTTTCCCACCGTAAGCCCTCCAGCTGAAATTATAGTTGCAATTGCAATCACAAGCAAGTAACGTGTCATTGCAGTTGCAATTATTGTATGTTCAACTTTCAACTCTTGGAGGACAGTATGAACCGCACCATCACTCGTGAAGAATTGCACCTTATGCTGTTGTCGGCGACGCGTCCGACGCTGGTCGAAGCGCTGCCGGAGAGGTATTACGCCGACAAGCACCTGCCGGGCGCGCTGAATCTGCCGCACGACCGGGTCGACGCGCTCGCTCCGATGCTGCTCCCGGACAGGAACGCCGAGATCGTCGTGTACTGCGCCAACCGCCAGTGCCAGAACTCGCACATCGCAGCCCACCGCCTGACCGTGCTCGGTTATACCGACATTGCCGTATATCCAGGTGGCAAGCAGGACTGGGACGAGGCGAGTCTGCCCTTCGAGTCCGCCACCGGTCCGGCGGTCACCGCGTGAGCGGGGAAAATGGCCTGGGCTCAAGCCTGGCTCCGGGCCGGGAACCGGAGCAAGTAGAATGATGTCCACTTCAGCGGGCTGCACTCTTGCAGCCCGTTGCGTTTATCGTTGATCCTGGATCGGAGTCAAGAAGATGAAATCGATCAAGCTTCGGGTCCACCGGCCAGATATACGCGCGATTCGTCGCGCGGCGCGCGCCTGGATCGGGGCGCATCCGGACACGGTGGTCTATTGGCTCGAATCCGACCCGGACGAATGAGCCGGCTGCGCCGGTTCAGATTACGCCGGCGGCGCGCAATTTCCCGATCGCCACATCGGCGTAGCCGGCTTCACGGAGAATCTCGTCGCTGTGTTCGCCGGGCGCAGGCGCAGGGCGATCCACGGCAAACTCGTACTCGCTCATTTTCAGAGGCGGGGCCAACTGCAGCACTTCGCCCTCGCGCACGACCATCCGGCGCGCCCTGATCTGCGGATCTTCGAGGCTCTCCTCGAGCGTAAGCACCGGTGTAACGCAGCAGTCTTCACCGCGGAATGTTTCGACCCAGTAGGCCTGCGGCCGGGCGGCGAAAATTCTGCTCAGCTCTTCCTTGCCCCACAGCGGATCCTTGTCGCGGACTTCCCAGTGGCAGGCCTTGAGGTCGGGCCGCGCCAGCACGTCGCAGACACGATCCCAGAATTTCTTTTCCAGCGCGCCGACCGCCATGTACTTGCCGTCGGAGCTGCGATAGACCGCATAGCAAGGTTCGCGGCCGGAGAGAAAGTCCCCGCTGCGACGACGAACGTGACCGGTGGAAGCCACAGCCGCGAGCGCCTGCAGGTTGTGCGAGAGCACGCCCTCGGTCATGGCCACGTCGACGTACCGTCCCTGACCGCTGCGCTGCGCGTCCACCAACGCCGCAAGAATACCCATGGCCGGCACGACCGCGCCGCCGAGGATGTCCGCGACCTGAAAGTTCGGTATAACCGGATCGCCGCCGGCCGGGCCGACCTGATCGATGAACCCGGCGTAGCCGCAGTAATTCACGTCGTGCCCGGCCAGGTCCCGGTAAGGACCGGTCTGCCCGTATCCGGAAATCGCACAATAGACGATGCCCGGATTGACTTCGCTGCAGGCGGCGTAACCGATGCCGAGCCGGTCCACGACCCCTGGACGGAAACTCTCCACCACGATATCCGCGTCGCGCGCCAGGCGCAGGAACACCTCGACGCCTTCCGATTTTTTCAAGTCGAGGCGCAGCGCGCGCTTGTTGCGGTTGATGGCGAGAAACAAAGGCGCCGTCCGACCGGCCCCGGCGCCCATCGTGCGGGCATAGTCGCCGGCGCCGGTATCTTCGATCTTGATGACGTCGGCGCCGAGATCGGCCAGATGCAGCGTGCACACCGGGCCGGGAAGAAGACGGGTGAGATCGAGAACACGAATCCCCGAGAGCGGTTTGGGGCGCATCAGCCTGGAGTTTTCTTCGGGCCGGTATAGAACTCCGGGAAGCGTTTCGCAACAATCAGGCTGTCGCCCGCCGAGGCGTGATGGAAGCTAAGCGTCATTTCAGTTGCAGGGACTGGCCCGGGCGCCGCTCGCCAAGGCGTTTTAGCACTTCAAGTTTCTCGGACACGGAAAAATCCAGCCAGCCGGCAATTTCGTCGAGGGTGCGAAAGCAACCGCGGCACAGACCGGTGAACGGATTCATCTGGCACACGTTGACACAGGGCGACTGGATGTCCTTGCGGTCCGATTTCATGCCGCCGCCTTTTCGCGTTTGGCCGCGAGTGCGCGACCGGCGCGCGAAACCGTCGGCCGCTTGAGCTGCGCGCAGATGAACTCGGCCGCATCGAGCAGCTTGGCCATGTTCACACCGGTTTCGATGCCCAGGCCGTCGAGCATGTAAAGCACGTCTTCGCTGGCGACGTTGCCGGTCGCTCCCTTCGCGTACGGGCAGCCGCCCAGTCCAGCCACCGAACTGTCGAAAGTGGCCACCCCCATTTCCATCGCCGCCAGGATGTTGGCGAGCGCTTGTCCGTAGGTGTCGTGGAAATGACCGGCGAGCTTTTCGAACGGAATCTTCTTCGCCACCACTTCGATCATGCGCTGCGCCTTGGCCGGCGTGCCGGTGCCAATGGTGTCGCCGAGCGAGATTTCATAACAACCCATGTCGTAGAGTCGCTGCGACACTGCCGCAACGGCTTGCGGATTGACCTCGCCTTCGTATGGGCAACCGAGTACCACGGACATGTAGCCGCGCACGCGCATGCCGTGGTCCAGTGCGGCACGGCACACCGGTTCGAAGCGCTCGAGCGATTCGGCAATGCTGCAATTGATGTTGCGTTTCGAGAACGCCTCGGTTGCCGCGCCAAAAATCGCGATTTCTTCGGCCTTGGCGGCGAGCGCATCTTCGAGGCCTTTCAAGTTCGGCACCAGGACCGGATAGGCGACTCCCGGCTTGCGGCTGATGCGCGCCATGACTTCCGCGGTATCCGCCATCTGTGGCACCCACTTGGGTGAAACGAAACTGCCCGCTTCGACCGCGGACAGCCCCGCATCCGACAGGCGATCGATCAGCCCGACCTTGACTTCGGCAGGAACGCTGCCGGGCTCGTTTTGCAAGCCGTCGCGCGGACCGACTTCGACCATCTTGACGCGTTTCGGGTATTTCACGCTTTTGTCGTTTCCTCGAACTCGATCAGCTGTGCGCCTTCGGCGACCTGCTCGCCTGCCGCAAAGTATATCCGCTTGACCGTCCCGCTCTGCGGCGCCGAAATGGTGTGCTCCATTTTCATCGCCTCGATGATCATAAGCGCCTGGCCTTTCCGTACCGCTTCGCCGTCCTTGATCAGCACCTGGATCACTGCTCCCGGCAGCGGCGAGACCAGCCTGCCGGACGGATCCTCTTCCTCGACAGTGGCGGGGGCTTCGAACTCGAGCCGATGGCTGCCGCCGAAGGCAAACACCGTCAGCTCGTTGACGCGGCGCACCACTGTCGCGCGGGTACGATTTCCGGCGAGATCGGCATTGATGGTTCGGTCGCCGGCGACTTCTCCGGAGGCCAGCATGTTTCCACCGGGCAGTTCCAGCAGGTAACCGCGGTTTCGGTAATGCGCGACCGCTTCCACGCGCTTGCCGGCGTCGATGAACACGAAGGTCTGATGGTTGTCCTCGTTCAGGCGCCAGCCATCGCGCGCATTCCAGGGCGAGAAAGGGTCCGCTGAGCCCATCGCGGCCTGCGCCGCTGCGCGATCCATGCGCAGCAATTCGCTCAATACCGCGATCGCCAGGACCGGGTCGGATGCCGGCCCCGTGTTCTGGAACAACTCGGTGCGGTAACGCTCGATCAGGCCGGTATCGAGCAAATCCGGCTGGCGATGCGCCTCGGCGAACGCACGATGCGCGGTGACGGCGGAAAGAAACGCAAGATTGCTGGTCGGTCCGACAATCTGAAACTCGCCAAGCGCAGCGCGCAGCCGGCGCAACGCGGAAGGACGGTCCGAATCCCAGGCGATCAGCTTGGCTATCATCGGATCGTAGTACACACCGACCTCGTCGCCTGCCTGCACGCCGCTGTCCACGCGCACGTGCGCCGACTGCTCCGGCTGGCGCAGGTGTTCGATGCGCCCGGCGGCGGGAAGAAAGCCACGCGCGGGGTCTTCCGCGTACACGCGCGCCTCGACCGCGTGGCCCTTGATCGCCAATTGCTCCTGCGCCAGCGGCAGAGGTTCCCCGGAAGCAACCCGCAACTGCCATTCGACCAGATCCAGCCCGGTGATCATCTCAGTCACCGGATGCTCGACCTGCAGCCGGGTGTTCATTTCCATGAAGTAGAAGTGGCCGTGTTCGTCAGCGATGAATTCCACCGTGCCGGCATTCACATAGCCGACCGCCACCGCCGCCGAAACTGCAGCTTTGCCCACTTCGCGGCGTCGCTCAGGCGTCATTCCCGGTGCCGGCGCCTCCTCGAGGATCTTTTGATGACGGCGTTGCACCGAGCAGTCGCGTTCGAACAAATACACGCAATGCCGCTGCATGTCCGCAAACACCTGCACCTCGATGTGCCGCGAGCGGGTGAGATACTTCTCGATGAGCACCCGGTCATCGCCGAACGAGGAGGCCGCTTCGCGCTTCGCCGCAGCGAGCGCATCGGCAAGGTCCCCCGTCTTCGTGACCACCCGCATGCCCTTTCCGCCGCCTCCGGCGGACGCCTTGATCAGCACCGGGTAGCCGATGCGATCGGCTTCCTTCTTGAACGTCGCGGTGTCCTGCGCGGCGCCGTGATAGCCGGGCACCAGCGGCACGCCGGCTTTTTCCATCAGCGCCTTTGCACCGCTTTTCGATCCCATCGCCTCGATCGCACCAGCCGGCGGACCGATGAACACCACCCCGGCCTGCCCGCAAGCCTTCGCAAACTCCGCGTTCTCGGACAGGAAACCGTAACCGGGATGGATCGCCTGTACGCCGCTTTTCTTCGCGGCCTCGAGAATGCGGTCCGCGCGCAAATACGATTCGCGCGGATGCGCCGGTCCGATCAGGCAGGCCTCGCCGCAGCTCGCCACGTGCAGCGCGGTTGCGTCCGCCTCCGAATAAACGGCGACAGTGCGAATGCCGAGCCGTTTCGCGGTGCGCGCGACACGGCAGGCAATCTCGCCCCTGTTGGCTATGAGTATTTTCTCAAACATGAAATTCAGTTAGCCGCCAAGACGCCAAGAGCGCCGAGGAAAATCGATAAGTGACTTGAACAGCAAACATGATGTTGCGGGCTGATTCGGAATCGACGAGAACTTGCGCCAACGCCGATACAGCGCTTTTCGACACATTTCGCTTTTGAATTTCTTGGCGCTCTTGGCGTCTTGGCGGCTCAAGATTTTTTCGTCCAGACAGGCGGGCGCTTCTCCAGGAAAGCGCTCAAGCCTTCGCGCCCTTCCGGGCTGACGCGCATCGAAGCGATTCGCCGCGCGGTTTCTTCCATCAGCCCATCGTCCAGCGGATGGCGGGCTACGTCGGCGATCAGTTTCTTTGCCGCTGCCAGCGCGTTCGGCCCCCCCTTGAACAGATAATCGGCAAAATTCTTAACCAACTCATCGAGCCGGTCGCCGGTGGTGACTTCGTGCACCAGGCCGATGCGCCTTGCCTCCTCGGCGCCGAAGCGCTCGGCGGTGAGGAAATAACGCCGCGCCTCGCGCTCGCCGATTGCGGCGATGACGTAAGGACTGATCACCGAGGGGATCAGTCCCAGCCGCACTTCAGACAATGAGAACGACGCTTCAGCCACAGCCACTGCAACGTCGCAGCACGCGACCAGCCCAACGCCGCCGCCAAACGCCGTGCCCTGCACCCGCGCAATCGTCGGTTTGTGCATTCCGTGCAGCGTGCGCATCAACCCGGCCATCGCCACCGCGTCGCGCAGGTTCTCGGCCTCGGAATATTTCGCCATGCGCTGCATCCAGTTGAGATCCGCACCCGCGCAGAAGCTCTTGCCGTTGGCGGCGAGCACGACCACGCGCACTTCCGGCGCCTGGTCGAGCCGGCGCAGTTCCGTGGTCAGCTCCGCAATCAGATGATCGTCAAAGGCGTTGTGCACCTCCGGACGGTTCATGCGCACCACGGCCAGCCCCTGCGTGGTCCCGGTTTCCAGGGTTTCGTATTTCATCGTCATTGCGTTCTTCTCTTCCAGACTCAGTCCGGGGCGAAACGCTTTGCCACTTCCTCGAGCATCACTTCGGTCGCGCCGCCGCCGATGGAAAGCACGCGCGAATCCCGCGCCAGGCGCTCGATGGCGCTCTCGCGCATGTATCCCATGCCGCCATGGAACTGCTGGCAGGTGTAGAGCACTTCGTTCACCAGTTCGCCGGTCAGGGCTTTCAGCATCGACACTTCGCGCACGCAGTCGCGCCGCTGCGCCGCCAACCATCCGCAGTGGTAGAGAAACTGGCGCGCCGCTTGGGTTTTGGCCTCCAGCATAGCCAGCCGCTGGCGGATCACCTGCTTGTCGAACAGCACTCCGCCGAAGGCCTTGCGGCTCTTGACGTACTCGACGGTCAGACGCAACGCCGTCAGCGCGTGGCCGACCGCAATGGCGGCGCCGGCGATGCGCTCGGTCTGGAAATTCTTCATCACCGCGTAGAAGCCCGCATTCTCTTCGCCGAGCAGGTTCTGCGCCGGTACGCGGCAGTCCTCGAATGCCAGTTCCGCGGTGTCCGAGCACAGCCAGCCGGTCTTCTTCAGTGCGCGGCCGACGCGGAACCCCGGGAGCCCCTTCTCGACGATGAACATCGAGATGCCGCGTGACCCCTTGGCTTCGGGATCGGTGCGCGCCGCGACGAAGTAGAGATCCGCATGCACTCCGTTGGTTATGAACATCTTGGCGCCGTTCAGAATCCAGCCGTCGCCGTCCCTTCGGGCGCGCGTGCGGATTGCCGCAACGTCGGATCCGGCGTCCGGCTCGGTGACCGCGACCGCGGTGATATGCTCTCCGCGGATGATCGCGGGCAGGTATTTTTCGAGCTGCGCCCTAGAGCCCGCGTTGACGAGATGCGGCGAGGCCATGTCGGTGTGCACCAGAACCGTCGCTGCGAAACCGCCAAAGGTGGTGCGCGAAACCGCTTCCGCGAACACCAGCGCGGTCAGTGCGTCGGCCTCCGCGCCGCCGTACTCGGCCGGATAGGTGATGCCGAAGAACCCCAGCGCGCCCATCTTGCGCAGAACCTCGCGCGGGACAAAGCCCTGCTCTTCCCATGCCTCCCCATGCGGTTCAACTTCCTTCGCCAGAAACCGCGCGACCTGGTCGCGCAGCGCGACATGTTCCTCGGTGAGGTAGATCGACTCCATGCCGCTGTGAGGAAAACGAGCGTCCATGGTCTACATCCGGAACACGCCGAAGCGCGTTTGCTCGATCGGCGCGTTGAGCGCGGCGGAGATCCCCAATCCAAGTACCATGCGGGTGTCGGCGGGATCGATCACGCCGTCGTCCCACAGCCGCGCGCTGGCATAGTACGGATGCCCCTGGGTCTCGTACTGCGAGCGGATCGGCGCTTTGAACGCTTCTTCGTCTTCCCGGCTCCACGACTTGCCGGATTTCTCCAGGCCATCGCGCTTGACCTGCGCCAGCACGGCTGCCGCCTGCTCGCCGCCCATCACCGAGATGCGCGCGTTCGGCCACATCCACAGGAAACGCGGGCTGTAGGCGCGGCCGCACATACCGTAGTTGCCGGCGCCGAAGCTGCCGCCGATGATCACCGTGAACTTCGGCACGCGCGCACAGGACACCGCAGTCACCAGCTTGGCACCGTCTTTGGCGATGCCGCCGGCCTCGTACTTCTTGCCCACCATGAAGCCGGTGATGTTCTGCAGGAAAACCAGCGGGATGCGGCGCTGCGCGCACAGCTCAATGAAATGTGCGCCCTTCATTGCAGATTCGGAAAACAGGATGCCGTTGTTGGCAAGGATTCCGACCGGGTAGCCGAAAATGTGTGCGAAGCCGCACACCAGTGTGATGCCGTAGAGCGGCTTGAATTCGTCGAGTTCGCTGCCGTCCACGATCCGGGCGATCACCTCGCGCACGTCAAACGGTTTGCGTACATCGGTGGGCACCACGCCGTGCAGTTCGGTCACTTCGTAAAGCGGCTCGCGCGGCTCGCGGATCTCGAGCGCAATCTCCTTTTTCAGGTTGAGGTGCGAAACGATGCGGCGCGCCAGCTCCAGTGCATGCGGGTCGTTGAGCGCGTAGTGGTCCGCGACGCCGGAAGTGCGGGCATGCACGTCCGCGCCGCCCAGCTCTTCCGCGCTCACCACTTCGCCGGTCGCGGCCTTGACCAGCGGCGGCCCGGCCAAAAAGATGGTGCCCTGGTTCCTGACGATGATCGCTTCGTCCGCCATCGCCGGTACGTAGGCACCGCCCGCGGTACATGAACCCATCACCACCGCGATCTGCGGAATCCCGGCCGCCGACATGTTCGCCTGGTTGTAGAAGATCCGCCCGAAATGATCTCGGTCCGGGAACACCTCGTCCCAGGTTGGCAGGTTCGCACCACCGGAATCGACAAGATAGATGCACGGCAACCGGTTCTGCTGCGCGATCTCCTGCGCCCGCACGTGTTTCTTAACCGTCATCGGAAAATAGGTGCCACCCTTCACCGTGGCGTCGTTGGCAACGATGACGCACTCCCGCCCCGTTACCCGCCCAACGCCCGTAACGATGCCGGCAGCCGGCACCGCGCCGTCGTACATGTTCCACGCGGCAAGTTGCGACAGCTCCAGAAACGGCGAACCGACATCGAGCAATCGCCGGATGCGTTCTCGTGGCAGCAGCTTGCCGCGGCTGATGTGTTTTTCCCGCGCCGCCTCGCCGCCACCGTGGCTGATGAGCCCGACCTTGGCGCTCAAGTCGGACACCAGCGCCGCCATCGCCTCCTGACTGGCTTTGAAATCAGGGGCGCGCGGATTGAGCTTGCTGCGGATCGCCGTCATGACGATGACTTCCTGTCCGGAATCGGATGGCCGGGCAGTAGTTGATACGGATGTTTCCAGCGCGGCAAGGCACGGATGCGTGCAAGCCAAGCGCGGATGTTCGGATGCCGGTTCCAGTCGATGTCAATCTCGTCGTCGAAGAACAGGTAGGCGCAAATCGACAGGTCGGCGATGGTCGGCCGTTCGCCGACCACGAAGCTGCGGCTGGCAAGGTGCGCTTCCAGCACCTTCCAGGCGCTTTCCGAACGCTTGCGGAAATTTTCGACAACGGCCTTGTCGGTGTCCGGCGCGAACTGGCGCAGGAAACGGTAGGTCGCCGTATAGCTGGTAAGCTTGTGATTGTCCCAGAACAACCAGCGCAGGACTTCGCGGCGTTCCGCGTCGTCCTTCCAGCCGAACTGGCCGAACTGCTCGACCAGGTAATCGAGAATGACGCCAGACTGGCTCATGCGCCTGCCGCGGTGCTCGAGCACCGGCGCTTCGCCCATGACATTGATCTCGCGGTACGCCGGTGTCCGCGTTTCGCCGTTGAAAAAATCCACGAAGCGCGGCATCCAGTCGGCCCCGGCGAGTTCGAGGTACAGCGCCGGCTTGTACGAGTTACCGGACTGGGCGAAGCCGTACAGGGTGTACTCGGCCATGATATTTTGATCCGGATGCGAGTACGCCGGTCACCAGCCCCCGGTCGCAAGCCACTTGTCCACCTGTTCCACCCTGTCGGCGCCCCAGAACGGCTCACCGTCCACGATCATGTAAGGCGAGCCGCACACGCCGCGCTGGATTGCGGTCTCGGTCTCGGTCTTGAGCCGCTCTTTCATCACCGGGTCGGCGATGACTTCGAGCACTTTTTGCCTGTCCAGGCCGATAGATGCGGCCACATCGGCAGTGACCTCCGGACTGGAGATGTCCCGGTCGTCCACCATGTAGGCACGGTACAGCGCGAGCACAGCCTCTTCCTGCCTGGCGGATCCCTGCGGCTCCAGCCAATAGACGGTGCGCGCCGGCGCCTGGCTGGCGATCGGGAACTTGTTCGGCATCTTGAACGGGATTCCGTACAGCCGCGCCGAGCGCTCCATGTCGCGCCTGCTGTATTCACCCTTAAGTGGAGCGTTGGGCAGCGGCATGCCGCCCGTTACTTTGAACACGACACCGAGCAGGAACGGCTTCCACTCGACACCGCGGCCGTGCTTCGCCACAAGGCGTGAAATCTGCGTCGCCGCCATGTAACCGTATGGCGATGCGAAGTCGAAGTAAAACTGGATCGGATTGGCCATCACTTGCCCTTTGGTTTGCCG
Organism: Burkholderiales bacterium; assembly: GCA_045403275.1. Taxonomy (GTDB): domain Bacteria; phylum Pseudomonadota; class Gammaproteobacteria; order Burkholderiales; family JACQAP01; genus JACQAP01. The sequence goes on from JAXIOX010000301.1 coordinate 10,330, forward strand.
CTTGGCGAAAAACCTTCAATCTCACCACGAACGCACTCAGTTCAGTAACCCCTTGAGGGGTGCGAAGACACGTCGAAAACCGAAGGCGAGAAAGAAATGCGTCGAACAGGCCCGGGAATGCCGAATCGACGTGCGCCCACGTCTCGGCCGCACGCGCCATCGCCGGCGTCGCCGCGAAAGCTCAGACCTTGCCCCACTGTCCGTTATGCATTTCTTCGTGTCTTCGTGCCTTCGTGGTGAACATGTCCTTATTCAGGCGGGAACGGCGTGTTGTTGAGTTTGGCGATTGCCGGAACCAACGACGCGACCAGATGCTCGGGACCGCCGAAGCCGAGGTTTACAGCCTGAGTCAATGTATGCAGCGT
>JAXIOX010000254.1:0-1621 GCA_045403275.1 Burkholderiales bacterium
GTGCGGCCATGAAAGGCGCCGGAAAAGGCGATCACGCCGGGACGGCCGGTGTAGGCGCGCGCGATCTTTACCGCGTTCTCGATTGCTTCCGCCCCGGTGGAGAAGAGGATGGTTTTCACCTGGCCCGGTATCGGCGCGAGCTTGTTGAGCCTCTCGGCGAGCAGGATGTAGGTGTCATAGGGCACGACCTGGAACGCCGTGTGGGTAAAGCGGCGCAACTGCGCCTGTACCGCCTCCATGACCTTCGGGTGGCGATGGCCGGTGTTGACCACAGCGATCCCGCCTGCGAAATCGATGTAACGCCGGCCTTCGACGTCCCATAGTTCGGCGTTTTCCGCGCGATCCGCATAGATCGTGCAGGCGTTGCCGATGCCGCGCGGCACGGCGGCATTGCGGCGATCGATCCACTGCTGATTGGTCTGCCTGGTCTGCTTCATGTTTGCCCCCACATCTATGGTTTTTCCCTCGGCACAATGCGGAAAGGATACTACGTTGCCCGCTTGGCCCACGAATCGCGCAAAGTCACCGACCGGTTGAAAACCGGTGCGCCGGCTTTGGAATCTTTCTGGTCGGCGATGAAATAGCCGTGGCGCTCGAACTGGAAGCGCTCCTCGGGTTTCGCTTCCCTGACCGAAGGTTCGCAATAGGCATGGATGACGGTCTTCGAGTGCGGATTGATGTCGGCAAGGAAGTCGCGTTCCGATCCGGGGTGCGTCACCGCGAACAGGCGATCGTAGAGCCGCACTTCTGCCCTGTAGGCATGCCGTGCCGACACCCAGTGGATGTTGCCCTTCACCTTGTATTTGTCCGCGCCCGGCGTGCCTGACTTGGAATCCGGGTAGACCTCGCAATGCACCGCGGTGACGTTGCCGCCGGCGTCCTTGTCGGCGCCGATGCACTTGACCACGAAGCCGTAACGCAGCCGCACCTCGTTGCCCGGGAACAGGCGGAAGAAGCCCTTGGACGGCGTCTCCATGAAGTCTTCGCGCTCGATCCAAAGCTCGCGCGAGAACGGCACGGCACGCTTGCTCCAGTCCGGCTTCTGCGGATGGTTGGGCAGCTCGCACGTCTCTTCCTTGCCGGCCGGATAATTGTCTATCACCAGTCTGACCGGATCGAGCACGGCGATGCGCCGCGGCGCCGATTCGTTCAGCACCTCGCGCATGCAGTCCTCGAGCACGCTCATGTCGATCCACGAGTCGGACTTGGAGACACCGATACGCTCGGCGAACAGCCGGAAACCTTCTGGCGTGAAGCCACGCCGGCGCGCGGCGACCAGGGTGGGCATGCGCGGATCGTCCCAGCCGTCCACGTGCTTTTCCTCGACCAGCTGGATCAGCTTGCGCTTGGACAGCACCACGTAGGTGAGATTGAGCCGGGCGAACTCGTACTGGCGCGGCAGCGGTTTGGCGAGCACGCCGAAATCAGCGAGTCTTTCCAGCGCCCAGTTGTAAAGCGGCCGGTGATCCTCGAACTCGAGCGTGCAGATCGAGTGGGTGATGTTCTCCAGCGCGTCCGAGATGCAATGGGTGTAGTCGTACATCGGGTACACGCACCACTTGTCCCCGGTGCGGTGATGGTGCGCGTGGCGAATGCGGAAGATCACCGGATCGCGCAGGTT
>JAXIOX010000035.1:0-3798 GCA_045403275.1 Burkholderiales bacterium
CCCGGGTCGCGCAAGTTCTCGAGAATCCGCACGGCGAGGCCGCGCGCGAGCTGCGGCCCGTGGTTCCCCAACTGCAGTCGTTGTACGCGCTATACCAGAGCCTCACCAAGGCGCGTGCACTACGCGGCGCAATCGACTTCGAAACCATCGAGACCCAGATGTTCTTCGACGAACAGGGCAAGATCGAACGTATCGTCCCCACACAGCGCAACGATGCCCAGCGCTTGATCGAGGAATGCATGCTGGCCGCAAACGTCTGCGCCTCCGATTTCCTGTCCGGCCACGACCATCCGGCGCTGTACCGCGTGCACGAAGGTCCGACCCCGGAAAAGCTGGCGGCGCTGCGCGAGTTTCTGCGCGAGTTCGGGCTGCAGCTCAGCGGCGGAGACCAGCCTCATGCCAAGGACTACGCGCGCTTGCTGGAAAGCATCAAGTCCCGCCCGGACGTGCAACTGCTGCAGACGGTGATGCTGCGCTCGCTGCGCCAGGCGGTGTACAGCCCCGACAACGTCGGCCATTTCGGGCTGGCCTACGAGGCCTATACCCATTTCACTTCGCCGATCCGCCGTTATCCCGATCTGCTCATCCATCGTTCCATCAAGGCCGTGCTGGGAGGCAAGCATTACGACACGGGCGACTGGCACGAGATCGGCGTGCATTGTTCCGAGACGGAACGCCGTGCCGACGAGGCCACCCGCGACGTCGACGCCTGGCTCAAATGCTATTACATGCAGGATCGCATCGGCGAGCGCTTCACAGGCACCGTCAGCGGCGTGACCAGCTTCGGCGTGTTCGTGGCGCTCGACCAGGTGTACGTTGAAGGCCTGGTGCACATTTCCGAACTGGGATCGGATTATTTCCATTACGACGCCGCCAAGCATCAGCTGCTCGGAGAGCGCACCGGCAGGCGCTTTCGGCTCGGTGACCGGGTGCCCGTGAAACTGGTGCGGGTTGATCTCGAGACCAGCAAGATCGACTTCGTGCTCGACGAGTCGAAGTCGATGCGCAAATGAGCGGCAGGCGGGCGATTCACGGACTGCACGCGGTCACTGCGGCGCTCAGACGCCGGCCGGAGGCTGTGTTCGAGGTGTTTCTGGATCCCGGCAGGAATGATCCGCGTGCCCGCCGGGTGACGGAACTGGCCCGGGCCGGTGGCGTGCGCGTTCACCATGCCGATGCAGCGCGCCTCGACGGGCTGGCGAAAGGCTCGCGGCACCAGGGCGTGGTCGCCTTTATCGAGGAAGCGCCTCCGGGCGATTCACTGGAACAGGTGCTTGAAGGCACGGCCGAGCCGCCCTTGCTGCTGGTGCTGGACGGAGTGCAGGACCCGCACAACCTGGGAGCCTGCCTTCGGGTCGCGGACGCAATGGGGGTACATGCGGTGATTGCACCCAAGGACCGGGCCGCCGGCCTCAGCGCGACGGTGCACAAGGTCGCTTCGGGAGCAGCGCAAAGCGTGCCCTTCATCGTCGTCACCAATCTGGCACGTGCGCTCAGAGACCTGAAAGATAAAGGAATATGGGTGCTCGGCGCGGCCGAGACCGGCGCCACCACACTCTTTGAAGCCAGGCTTTCCGGTGCGCTGGCGCTGGTTCTCGGCGCCGAGGGAGAAGGATTGCGACGCCTTACGCGCGAGACCTGCGACGAACTGATCGCGATACCGATGCTGGGCCAGGTGGAAAGCCTGAACGTGTCGGTGGCGGCGGGCATCTGTCTGTACGAAGCCCGGCGGCAGCGTCATGTCGCCCCCGGCAGGGCGGTAAACCCTTGAGCGCGCATAAAAATGCTTGAGATAGTCGGTCTCGCGCTGATATAATTTTTTGTTAGCTCCGATCGCTTTGCTCGGAGCAATTCGCACGCTTGCCAGTTCACGTCCGGTCATGCCGGACGGAACGATAAAAAAATCCGGCCCTGCCGGATTGGAAGGGTGCCCGTATATCGGGTTCCGGCGAGCGGAGGCTCAACCCTTACAGGAGAAGTTCATGTCGGTCACCATGCGTGAGATGCTCGAAGCCGGAGTTCACTTCGGGCATCAAACCCGTTACTGGAATCCCAAGATGGCCCCGTTTATCTTCGGCCATCGCAACAAGATCCACATCATCAACCTCGAGAAGACCCTCGCCATGTACCAGGAGGCGGTGAAGTTCGTGCGCCAACTGGCCTCGAACAAGGGCAGCATTCTGTTCGTCGGCACCAAGCGGCAGGCGCGCGAGATCATACGCGAGGAGGCGCTGCGCGCCGGCACCCCGTTCGTCGATCATCGCTGGCTGGGCGGCATGCTCACCAATTTCAAAACCGTGAAGCAGTCGATCAAGCGCCTGCGCGACATGGAGCAGATGGTGCAGGACGGCTCCTTAGAGAAACTTTCGAAGAAAGAGCAGCTCAATTTCCAGCGCGAGATGGTCAAGCTCGATCGCAGCTTGGGCGGCATCAAGGAAATGAACGGATTGCCGGACGCGCTGTTCGTAGTGGACGTGGGTTACCAGAAGGGCGCGGTCACCGAAGCCAGCAAGCTCGGCATCCCGGTGGTGGGGGTGGTGGACACCAACCATTCCCCCGACGGCGTGGACTACGTGATTCCGGGCAACGACGATGCCAGCCGCGCGGTGCGCCTGTACGTGCGCGGCATTGCCGATGCGATCCTCGAGGGCCGCAGCCAGATCGTCCAACAGATCGTCAGCGACGAATTCGTCGAGGTGGACAGTTCGGAAGAACAGGCGCCGGCCTGACCCGGGGCAGTCGAAAAAAAGGGCATACGCCCTTTTTTTTTAACCGAAGACTGAAAAACCGCGCGCCAGACGCGCAACGAAGGACCAGGAGCAATTGAGAATGGCGGAAATCACCGCAAGCATGGTCAAAGAACTGCGCAGCCGTACCGGGCTCGGCATGATGGAATGCAAGAAGGCACTGGAAGAGGCAGGCGGCAACATGAACAAGGCCGAGGACCTTCTGCGTATCAGGAGCGGCGCAAAGGCGAGCACGGTCGCCGGCCGGGTTGCTGCAGAGGGAACGATCGGCATGCACTTGTCGGCCGACCGCAAACTTGGGGCGCTGGTCGAAGTCAACTGCGAAACCGACTTCGTCGCCAAGGACCAGAACTTCGCCGGGTTTGCACAAGCGGTGGCGGAACTGGCGGCAGCCGGAAACATCACCGACGTCGAAGCGCTGGCACTGGCACGACTTGCCTCGGGCGAGAGCGTCGAGGCGAGGCGTCAGGCGCTGGTAATGAAGCTCGGAGAAAACATCAGCGTGCGCCGGGTCGCGGTCCACAAGGCCAGGGGCAAGCTCGCGCACTATTTGCATGGCACCAGGATCGGCGTGATGGTCGACCTGGAGGGCGGTGACGAGACGCTCGGCAAGGATCTGGCGATGCATGTCGCGGCTTCCAAGCCGATTTCCGTGTCCCGGGATCAGGTCCCGGTGGAGCTGGTCGCACGCGAGCGCGAGATCGCCAGGGCCCGGGCGCTGGAATCCGGCAAGCCAGCCAACCTCGTCGAAAAAATCGTCGACGGCAGCGCGCGGAAGTACCTTGCAGAGGTCACGCTGTTGGGCCAGCCATTCGTAAAGGACGACAAGACCACGGTGGAGGAGTTGCTCGCGGCCAAGGGCGCAACAGTGCATGCGTTCACGCTGTTCATCGTCGGCGAGGGCATCGAGAAGAAGGCAGCCGATTTCGCTGCCGAAGTAATGGCGCAGGCCGCCCAGGCGCGTTGAACCGGACCCGCCGCGGCGCGATGAAGCCAGCCTACAAGCGCATCCTGCTCAAGTTGTCGGGCGAGGCCCTGATGGGTGACGATG
>JAXIOX010000214.1:0-3640 GCA_045403275.1 Burkholderiales bacterium
GAATTGGTAGTGAATCGGTGATGCCGGGCAAGCCAGGTTGTAGATCTTGTCCACCTCTACGTAGAGCGGAAAAGTAATGTCATGCCTGAGCAGCTCAAAGTGTGGACTCCCGAACAGGTCACTTACATTGTCCTTTGTACCTGTATAGAAGTTGTCCACGCAGAGTACATCGTTGCCCTCGGCAACAAGCCGTTTGCACAAGTGCGACCCGAGGAATCCAGCGCCTCCGGTTACCAAAATCCGGGTTCTCAGGGAGCTACGCATCGATCACGTTAGGTTTGTTGCCATTTGGTAACTAAGGACAGGTTGGGAGGGACCGACAATATCTCTCGGCCTCGTGTCGCGACCGCAGCCTTCACAGTCTCGCCGGTGGTCAAGGAATGCACATCTGCTGGTAACGCCCGGGTGCTTTAGGACGGTGCATTCTATTCGATTCTGCCACCCGGAACCGTGCATCTCCCAGCCAACCGTCGCAGGTGGCAAGTGTCTGCTTTTTCCACACCCTGGGGATCATCCTTGCCCTTCCCCGTCACTGTACTTTTTCCCATCTTCCGCTTTTCTCGGAGCGAAACAACGCGTCGATCACGCGCATGCTCTGCACTGCGTCTTCCACGCCGTAGGGCAGCGATATTTCGCCGCGAATCGCGCGCGAGAACGCCTCTGCCTGCAAAGTGTACTGGTCGCTCTCAGGCAGAGTCTCGGTGCGGATGCCGGCACCGGCCAGCGACGAGCCGTCGTCGATGAAAATGTTGGTCTTCTCGCCCTGCGGTGCATTGACCGGGATGTGGATCTCGATGCGGCCCGTGGTTCCGCAGAGCTGGATGCGCTGGTAGGGCGCGCACTGGGTGGAAACGGTGAAATCCAGATGGCGGCCGGCGCCGAAGTCCAGCAGGGCGCTGGTCATCCGGTCGGTACCGAAGTCCGGGTCGCGATCGACCAGCGCGATGCCGCGCTGCGGTTCCGATTCGAAGAAGAAACGGCCGGCGCTGATGGGATAGCAGCCGATGTCGTAGAGCGCGCCCCCGCCGATCGCGGCGATGTTGCGGATGTTGCCGGCGTCGACGTTGAAGTAGGAAAAGAGCATCTGCAGCGCGCGCAACGTGCCGATTCGGCCGTCGCGGATGTGCTCGCGGACCCTCAGCCACTGCGGATGGAAGCGCACCATGAAGGCCTCCATGATCAGCACCTTGCCGGCCACGGCGCGCAGTTGCGCGGCTTCTTCGGCGCTGAGCGCAATGGGTTTCTCGCACAGCACGTGCTTGCCGGCGGCCGCGGCCAGCAGCGTCAGCGGTACATGGAGGTGGTTGGGGAGCGGGTTGTAAACGGCTTCGATTTCCGGGTCGGTGAGCAGCTCCTCGTAGGACCCGTATGCTTTCGGGATGCCGAGCACACCCGCGGCTTCGCGCGCCGATTCTGCGGAACGGGAGGCGATTGCGCGGATCTCGCACCACGGGCTCTTCTGCATGCCGGGAATGACTCTCTGCCGACCGATCTTCGCGGTACTGAGTATGCCCCAGACGACTTTTTTCATTTAATCCTCCCGGAGCAATTTCTCCGGCCGAGTGTACCTCACGGCTGTGCACATTGCCCCCGGCTCCGGTCACCGCGAGAGAGTGCAAAATCCGCAGAATCGCTTCACAATGCCCCGCACAAGGAGGCATGCGAGTCGGCATGAAGCGCGGAATTCCGTTGCTCGTTTGCGCACTCTGGGCATTGCCCGGCCTGGGCGCGAGCCCGGAGGACTTGCTGTCGGGGTATGCAGTGCAGGCCGGCCGCGCCGATCCCGGCTTTGCCGGGTTTTCGGCCGACCGCGGCAAGGCGTTCTACTTTTCCGGCCATCGGGTCGAGGACGGCTCCGAGCTTTCCTGCGCGTCCTGCCATCACGAGGACCCGCGTCGCGAGCAGTTCGCCCATCACGACAAGATTCCCTGCCGGGCTTGCCACGGCATGCCCGATACCGGCAGTTTCGAGGACATTCCCAAGATCAGGCGTCAGTTCCTGCCGCTGGCGCCTTCTGCGAATTCGCGACGTTTTACCGACGAATGGTTCGTCGAGAAATGGTTCCGCAAGAACTGCAGTCTGTTGCTCAAACGCGACTGCACGCCGGTCGAGAAGGGCGACGTGATCATCTGGTTGCTGACCCTGCAATAGGCGAGCGCCTACTTCCGGGTTTTCCCTGACGGTTCTGGTGGCGCGGGAAGCCCGAGGCGGCGCCAGCCGTCATGGCCGATGCGGCGCAGGGTCTCGATGTTGCGGTCGGGAATGCGCCCGGTATCGGGGAATGCCGCCAGCGCGCGCTCGACGCTTACCTCGCGCAACAGATGCAGCATAGGGTAGGGCGAACGGTTGCTGTAGTTCTCGATGGCATCCGGCTCGGTGTCTGCGAACCGGTAATGCGGATGGAAGCTGGCAACTTGAATGGTGCCGGTGAGGCCGAGTTCCTCGACAGCGGCGTCGGCGATATCGAGAAAATCGTTGAAGTCCAGGAACTCGAGCAGCGCGCGGGGGTGAATCAGCAGCGTGGTTTCGACTTTCGCGGGGTCGGCCACAGCCAGCGACTGCAACTCGCGAGCGAGGTCGGCCAAAAGCGCCTCCGGGGACTGCGCATCGCTGACCGCGTAGCGGATCTGGTTCCCGACGTGCACGGCCTTGGCGAAAGGGCACAGGTCCAGGCCTATCACCGCCTTCTCCAGCCATGCGCGCGTCGCCGCAACGACTGCGTCCGCCGCCGCCGAGGTGTCGCCAGTTTCCATCAGCTTTGCAGCGACCGTCCTGAATTCACCCGACATTTGCCTCTCACTATGAGAACGTGCGTCCGTGCGCAGGTCAGTGTAACGTAGCCAAATTGACCCCGGCAGGGGAGAACGATCGCGTCAAATCCTGTCACTCGTCTGCGAGGCGCAACGCATGAGACGAATAAGGAAACCCAAGCCCTTGGGTGTCTGCAACGTTTGTGGCCAATTGTCCGATCAGATCGTGATGATCAATCACCGCTGTACCCATACGGTTCACGGCAGGCGCTGCGCCGGCCTGTTCAAAAGCGAACTCAGCCACGTCTGGGTGCCGTGCGAGTCCTGCGACGCTGTCGGTAAGGTCGGAACCGTGATCTGCCGCGAGTGTTCGGGTTTTGGCTGGCGGCTTCTAGGCGCTTAACCAGAGTGCTGCGAAATACCAGCCGGCCGATGCCCGGCATCTAACGCGTTCAGCGCAAAGCCAAGGCGACCTCTTTGTCACAGAGTACACAGAGAAAACGCCAAGAAATTGTGCTATGCCCAACCGAGCATCTCTCGGCCAGCCGTCCTGGGCAACGAGCTTCTGCTTTTTCCACTCCCTGGGTTCCTTTGCGCTCTTTCTTGCTCTTCTTTGCGTCCTTTGCGTCAACGCTCTTATTGCCGGCCCGTGGCCGGCTTTCAGCCGCCAGCAAAAAACAAAAAAAAGGGCCCGCCGTTGCGACAGGCCCCTCAGTTCAGTTTCATGCCCGCAGGAATTGCGTTCCCAACCACGCCTGCCGGCTTCTTGTCGTGGCGCCTGCGCGGGGCGGGGGACGCGGCGTCTGCTCTCCGCCACGCCCCCCGTTGCCCCGGAATCAGGCAGCCAGGTTGTGCTTCGAGATCGGCAGATCGAGGATGCGCTTGCCGGT
>JAXIOX010000196.1:0-2267 GCA_045403275.1 Burkholderiales bacterium
CGCCGACACCATGAGCCGGATCGTCGACGTGCACTTTCCCGGCATCAAGAAGCGCCTGGTGGAAGAAGCCTTGCGCATCTTCTTCGAGGTGCGCGAAGTGCCGGGCCTGAAGAAGAAGCCCTCGACGTCGGAGCTGCTCGACTGGCTCAAACTTCTGCTGAACGAGGATATCACACCGGAAATGCTCCGGGAGCGCGATCCGCGCAAGCTGATCCCGCCGCTGCACGGGGCGCTGCTCAAGAACGAACAGGACGTGCACCTGTTCGAGAGGCTGGCATTCCTCAGCCGACGCGAGGTGTAATTCGCTGATCTCTACGACGCCAGAACCTGAGGTTCTGGCGTTTCGTTTTTCAACGACAAACAAAAAAGAACAGGGAAGATGAACGTTCAAACCCAGATCGACAAGACTTCGCCCCGTGCCACCGAGCATTTCGACGTCCTGATCGCGGGCGCCGGCATCTCCGGCGTTGGAGCCGCCTATCACCTCACCACGCAATGTCCGGGAACGACGTTCGTGGCGCTGGAAGCCCAGAAGACGTTCGGCGGCACCTGGAGCACTCACCGCTATCCCGGCATCCGTTCCGACAGCGACCTGCACACCTTCGGCTACCGCTTCAAGCCCTGGACCACAGCGCCGATCGCGAGCGCCAAGGAAATCCTGAAATACATGGGCGATGTGATCGAGGAGAACGATCTCGCGCCTCACATCCGCTACCAGCACACCATCACCTCGGCGAAATGGTCGAGCGAGGAAAATCTCTGGACCATCGAGGCCACGCGTACCGACACCGGCGAGAAACTGCGCTTCACCACCAATTTCTTCTGGATGTGCCAGGGCTATTATCGCCACACCGAGGGCTATACGCCGGAGTGGAAGGACATGGCCAAGTTCAAGGGCCCGATCGTCCATCCGCAGAAATGGCCCGAAGACCTCGACTACAAGAACAAGCGCGTCATCGTGATCGGCTCCGGCGCCACCGCGGCAACGCTGATCCCGGCGCTGGCGGCGGATTGCGCGCATGTCACCATGCTGCAGCGCTCGCCGACCTATTTCCGCACCGGACGCAATGCGATCGAGATCGCCGAGCAGCTGCGCCAGTTGCAGGTCGACGAAAAGTGGATCCACGAAATCACGCGGCGAAAAATCCTGTTCGATCAGGACGCCTTCACCCGCAAGACCTTCGAGGAGCCGGAAGCGGCCAAGAAGGATCTGCTGTCGGCGGTCGAAGCCTATCTCGGCAAGGACTACGACATCGCGACCCACTTCACGCCAAAATACCGGCCGTGGCGGCAGCGCATCGCCTTCATCCCCGACGGCGACCTGTTCCAGGGCATCAAGTCCGGCAAGGCCTCCGTCGTCACCGACGAGATCGACCGTTTCACCGAAAAGGGCATCCTGCTGAAATCCGGCAAAGAGCTGGAGGCCGACATCATCGTCACCGCTACCGGCTTCAACCTCTGCGCCAATGGCGACATCGAATTCGCCGTTGATGGAAAGCCGCTCGATTTCGCCGACACCGTGACCTATCGCGGCATGATGTTCACCGGCGTTCCGAACCTGGTCTGGGTATTCGGCTATTTCCGCGCGAGCTGGACGCTGCGCGTCGATCTCGTCGCCGACTTCGTCTGCCGGCTGCTCACGCACATGAAGGAAACCGGCGCCAAGAAAGCGACGCCGCAGCTCCGCCCCGAAGACCACAACATGCCGCTGTTGCCCTGGATCGATGCGGAGAACTTCAATCCCGGCTACATGATGCGGGGCATGCACCTGCTGCCCAAGCGCGGCGACAAGCCGGAATGGCAGCACAACCAGGACTACTGGGCGGAAAAGGACGAATTCCCGGCCATCGACCTCAAGGACAAGGCTTTCGTTTACGGTTGAAATCGTCGCCTGACGCCGAGTGACATCCCATCACTCGGCAGTCATCAAACGGGACGCGCTTCGATTATGTTGAAGCGGCCGGCTGGATGTACCGTAGCCAGATCGAAGCCGCTCTGGTCGAGCAATTCGCGGTACTGGCCCTCGGTGCGCTCGCACCCGCCAGGCCCGCGAAGCATGTTCAGGTCGCTCATTGCATGCGCCTTGTCGTCATCGGTTACGCCAGGCGATTCCGGCATCAGCCGTTCGACCAATAGTAGCTTGCCGCCGCTCGGGAGCGCTTGGCGACAGTTGCGCAGGATCGAGATGCTGCGCGCATCATTCCAATCGTGGATCACGCTCTTGAGGATGATCGCGTCCGCAATCGCTGGAACCGATTTGAAGAAAT
>JAXIOX010000242.1:0-4610 GCA_045403275.1 Burkholderiales bacterium
TGCGATCGCTTCCAAGTTACGCGGCACCGGCAAGTTGAAGGCGACCTCGGTGCAAGAATGCTGAACGCCTTCGAGGACGCGCTGACCCGGTCGCGGCACGTGTTGCTGACGGGAAGCGATTGCCCTTCCCTCACGACTGCCGACCTTCGTGCGGCCGCAGGCGCGCTGCGCGAGGGGCGCGACGCGGTGTTCTGCCCGACGGAAGATGGTGGTTACGTACTGGTCGGGCTTTCGCAAGCCATGCCGGCGCTTTTCGATGCGATGACGTGGGGAACCGCTATCGTGATGGAGGAAACCCGCCGGCGGCTGCGCAATCTCGGCTGGCGCTGGCATGAACTCCCCGTGCATTGGGACGTGGATCGGCCCCAGGATTATCAGCGTCTGGTGCGCGAAGGTTTTTTGCCTGCCATGGATTCGGGCACCGAATCGTGAGCCGCGGCTTCGCAGCCCTTCTGCTCGCCGTTGCAGGAAGCCTGAGTTGCGCTGCGAACGCGGCTGAAGCTCCGTTTCTCGCGCCTTTTTCCGCTGCGGCAGCCGGCGCGCCGCTTCCCGCTCCCTGGAAAGTGACAACGCTCCCCGGAGTAAGCCGGCATACGCGGTATTCGCTGGTCCGGGATGGCGATGCAGTGGTGCTGCGCGCCGATGCGGAGGCCTCGATGGCGGGCGTCGCGCATCCGCTGAAACTCGATGCGCGCGCCCATCCGGTCATCGAGTGGCGCTGGAAGATACTCAACCTGCTGACGAAGTCCGATATCGCCACCAAGGGGGGCGACGACTACCCGGCACGCGTTTACGTACTATTCGATTACGATATCCGCAAGCTGCCGTTTTCGGTGCGCGCCAGAATCCGGCTCGCACGCCTGTATGGCGCCGACGTTCCACTCGCCGCACTGTGCTACGTCTGGGACGGCAAGGCCGCCGCGGGCACCTCGGTGTGGAGCGCCTACACCGACCGGGTGCGCATGATCGTCGCCGAGAGTGGAGGCGCGAATCTCGGCAAGTGGGTCACGATACGACGCAATGTCACTGCGGACTTCCGGGCGGCGTTCGGCGAGGAACCGCCGGCGATTTCCGGCGTGGTGCTCGCCACGGATACCGACAATACCGGCGAATCCGCCACGGCGTTCTACGGCGACATCCGCTTTACACAATGAAACCAGGGAATATCGCACCACGAAGACACGAAGAAAACCGGGAACGAATGTTTCTGTTCGAACCTAGTTGAACCAGTGGATATCGGACAATTCCAACCCCTAACTTTACATCCGCACATGAACTTAGAAAATTCATCAGCTTCTCTTCGTGCCTTCGTGTCTTCGTGGTAAGAAATTGTTTTTCTCGCCGTGAACTTTTGACCAGCCGACCGGCATTTCGAGCATGAAACGCCTGGTGCTGCTCGGCGGCGGGCACAGCCACGTGGAAGTGCTGCGTCGATTCGGGACCGACCCGCTCTCAGGCACGGAACTCGTGCTGGTGAACCCGTACCCCGATTCGCCGTATTCCGGAATGCTGCCGGGCTGGATCGCCGGACACTACACGCGCGAGGAATGCCACATCGATCTGATGCGGCTGACGCGATTCGCCAATTGCCGCTTGGTCCGGTCTGCCTGCAACGGAATCAACCCGGACGCACGCCTGGTGTTCTGCGACAACGGCACAACGCTGCCGTACGATGTCGTCTCCGTGGATACCGGCACGCGCTCGCCTGCGTTCGACACTCCCGGTGCGCCCGAGCATGCCGTGCCCGTGAAACCGGTTGAGCATTTCGCTCCCGTCTGGGACGAAATCTGCAACCGGACCGTCCGCGGGCGAGCTCCACGCCGAATCGCGGTGGTCGGAGGCGGCGCCGCGGGCGTCGAAGTGCTGCTGGCGATTCAGTACCGCCTGCGCAGGCTGGCGCCGGCCTCCGAAATCAGCTTCGAACTGGTAAGCGACACCGGGGGCATACTGCTTACGCACAACAGCAAGGTGCGCACGATTTTCATGCACGTGCTCGAGCGGCGCGGCGTGACGCTGCACCTGGGACGCGCAGTCGAGCGCGTGGACAGCGGCAGGCTGAGGCTGCGCGGCGGCGGCACTGTCGAGGCCGATGCGATCGTCTGGGCGACCGGTGCTTCGGCGCCAATGTGGCCGCGGTCGGTCGGCCTCGCCACCGACGAACGAGGGTCCATGCTGGTGAACGAGCGGCTGCAATCGATCTCGCACCCGCAGGTGTTCGCCTCGGGCGACATCGCCAGCGTCAAGAATTATCCGCGCCCCAAATCCGGCGTATATGCGGTTCGCGCCGGTCCGCCGCTGGCGGAAAACCTGCGGCGAACGCTGCGCGGGGAACGGCTCGTCGTATGGAAGCCGCAGAAGGAGGCGCTGGCCCTGATCAGCACCGGTGACCGCTACGCGGTTGCGTCCCGAGGAGATCTCGCGCTGGAGGGCAAATGGGTATGGCAATGGAAGGACTGGATCGACAGGCGGTTCATGGGACGATATGAACTGCCGTGACTGCCGTGACTGTCGTGAATGCCGTGAATGCCGGATGTAATGGCACTTACTCAGTCCTCAGTCCTCGGCCCTCAGTCCTCAACCTCAGTCCTCACGCCTCTCGCCTCACGCTATCCCCTCATCCTTCTCCTGCTGCTCTTCGCTGCCAGTACGTATCCGTGCAAGCTGTGACGCGCCTACGCCGGCGTCTGTTACATTGCAGCACGCCGTTACACAACACTTGAAATGGAGTACGCATGAAATCCATTGGGAGAATCTTCCTGACCGGGGTCTTCACGATCCTGCCCATCCTGGCAACCATTTATCTGGTGGTCTGGCTGTTCACGGGGTTGGAGCGCTTCCTCGGCAAGCAGCTGCTGCTCCTGCTGCCGGACGAGTACTACCGTGCCGGCATGGGCCTGCTCGCCGCGCTGGTCCTCATTTTTCTGATCGGCCTGCTGATGCGGGCCTGGCTGTTCCGGCAATTGATCAAACTCGGCGAGAGCCTTCTGCTGAAGATCCCGCTGATCAAGGTGGTGTTCAGGGCGCTGAAGGATCTGTTCGGCCTGTTTTCGGACGAGAAGAGCAGCGAATCGCTTCAGGTGGTTTCGGTGCAGCTTCCAGGCACAGACATGCGCCTGCTCGGATTCCTGACTCGCAGCGATTTCTCCGACATGCCCAAAGGCGTCGGCAACGAGGACGAGGTAGCGGTCTATCTGCCGATGAGCTACCAGGTCGGCGGCTACATGGTAATGATCCCCCGCAACAGGGTCACTCCGGTGCCGATGTCGCGCGAAGAGGCCATGCGGTTCGTGCTGACCGCGGGACTGAAGACCGAAGCGAAACAGATTGAGCTGGTGAAGCCGTAAAAGTACAAGGATGAAGGCGGAAGGATGAAGGATGAAGAACGGCAAGTGCTCGGTGCTCGGTTCCCAGGAAGAACAAGGATGAAGAAAATCGCTAGTGCGACAGTGCATAAGGACTGATTTCCAAATTGTAATCCTGTGTTTTTCCTTTGCGTACCTTTGCGCACGCTGCGTTGCACGCTCTTAGTGTTGACCTCCGGCCGGCTGGCTTCTTAGCAGCACGCAGAATCTGCCTCTTGCCGTTCCTTCATCCTTCATCCTTCCGCCTTCATCCTTGCTCGTCTTCGCGTCACTTGCGTCAACGCTCTTGTCGTCGGCCTTCGGCCGGCTGCATCATTACGCAGAACCCGGTACGCACCACCCAGCACTCATACCTACCCCGCAAAACGGGTCTCGGGCAGTCCGCGCACGCCCACGTCCATCGCCAGAAGCGCGCCTGCCAGCGGCTGCTTCGCAAGCTCGTCGGGGCTGAGTCTCTGCGTCGCGCTGGTGACGAAAAGCGTGCCCAGGTCCGGACCGCCGAACATGCAACTGGTCGGGCGTTGCAAAGGCAATTCGATCGAGCGCATGTGCCTGCCATCGGGCGCGAAACGGGTGATTCGCCAGCCGTCGTACTCGGCGCACCAAAGGCATCCTTCGGCATCGATCGTCGCGCCGTCCGGAATAGCCGGCGCGGCGGTGCGCGCGAACGGGCGCCTGTTCGCGACCTGTCCTGTCGCCGGATCGAAATCGAAGGCGCAGATCGTTCGCGTCCAGGAATCGGAGAAGTACATCGTCCGCCCGTCGGGGCTCCAGCACAGGCTGTTCGGAATGGTGATGCCCGACTCGACCGCAACGCATCCCGACTGGTCTAGCCGGTAAAGCGTGCCGTCGGGTTGACGGGCCGTGTCATTCATGGTGCCGGCCCAAAAGCGCCCCTGGCGGTCGCACTTGCCGTCGTTGAAGCGCTGGCTCGGCCGATCGGCCTCGGGCGAGGCGATAGGCCGCATGGATCCGGATTGCGGATCAAAGAACACCAGGGCCGACTTGAGCGCGAGCAGCAGCCCGCCCTGGTTTCGTACCGCCAGCGATCCCACCATTTCCGGCATCGTCCAGGCGGTAACTTTCCGGTTTCTGCCGTCATAACGCCGTACCGCAGGCTTGCGAATGTCCACCCAGTACAACGCCTGTTCTTCCACGTCCCAGACCGGCCCCTCGCCGAGCACGTCGGTTTGCTCCGCGACGCGTTGCATATCAATCATGGTTGCGTCTGAGTCGGCTTATCAGTAT
>JAXIOX010000189.1:0-3249 GCA_045403275.1 Burkholderiales bacterium
ATGATGGATTGCTGTGAAATAGATCATGGGACTGGATTCCAAGGTTTGAGAGTTATTCCACGAATCAGCGGAACAGGACACTAGGATTTTGTTTGGTTCACCGGTTCGCGGCTGAGCCTGATCGCATTCTCCGGACAGACGGCCACACATAAACCGCATGCGTGACAGGCGTCCGCGTACAAGGCAAACGATTGATGCCATTTGTGCGCGTAGCCCTTGAGTTTCCCGATAAGCGTGAGACCGCGCCGCTGTTCCGGCGCAACGGTGCCCATGCTGAAAACCTGATACGGACACACGGCGACGCATTCTTCCTTGCCTTCGCAGCGGTTGCGGTCGATCACCGGCCGGTAGACTCCAGGGTCCTGCGCGCACTGTGCCGTCGGGTTACCCATGGTTTCGTAACGTCTGAAATGAGTGGACATCTGCAATCATGCCCCAAAAGGTTGTTGGAATAGCCAACAGGCACGAAGTAATTCGTGGAAAGGCAAGAACCCCCCATTTCTTCCTGAGATTCAAAAGATTCGACGCAAAGGCGCAAAGCCGCAAAGAATTCCTTATAAGCAATCGCAAATAACTGAAGTTCGGCTCGTGCGATTCCCGTTCGTTCCCCCGGGACGAAGACTTGTCGGTCCGTTCATCAAGGGCTTCGTCCTACCGTTCGTTTTTGTCTTACTTTGCGGCTTTGCGCCTTTGCGTCAAGGTTTTGCCGTTTTCAGGTTCCTTTTAGGAAGACGGAACGCGGCGGCAGGCCCGCCAGGCAAAAAAAACGGGGAGCTTACGCTCCCCGCCGGTTTCGGCCGTGACGTTCTAGGCCGTTTTCTTCCCTACGAACCCATAGGCAACGTTGTTGCGCTCGACGCCCTCGGCTTCGTATTGCTGCTTCATGAGGGCCAATTGGTCGTGGCTGAGATCCGGGTACTCGGCCTGGATCTTGTACTTGTACAGCCGCGCCGAGTTCTCGCCGAAGATCTTGCGCTTGATGCTGCTGTCCGCACCGCCGAGCTTGGTCTTCCAGCCCATCTTCTTCATGATGTCGTCCGGAACTTCCAGACGGCGCATGGCCTCGATTTGCCACTGCGGGCTGCCGTACCACACCGAGTCCGAACCCCAGACCACGTGATCCGCGCCCATGTGGTTGACCATCTGCCCGATCATCGCCGCCGCCAGACGCGGGCTGGATACGGCAACGGTTGCGAACGTCGTCCCGAGTTCGGCGTAAACGTTCTTCAAGCCGTGCTTGGAAGCAAGTTCGCACACGTCGGTCGTCCACTCGATGCGGCCGGTCTTTTCGAACTTGTCGAGCGAATGTGCCGGATCCTCGAGGAAATTACGCATCGCTCCGTGGTAGATGATGAAGTTGATTTGCGGCCAGTCTTTCGCGGCCTTGAGCACGTCGTCCACGGTGGCGTTTTTCCATACGCCGGGCCAGGACGTTTCGTAGTCAAGCGGCAGCAGGCCCTTGTGGATACAGACGGTCCTGATGCCCGACTTCATCGCTTTTTCGTACCACGGATAGACCAGACCTTCGTCATCCAGACGCCAGGCCGTGCCTTTGGTGGTCGGCGACAGCGGATCCCCGATCGTGTAGCACTTCCATGAATCGGGCTTCAGCTCGGCGATGCCGCGATCGACTTCGTCCATCCACCCTGCCTGTCCGGGCGTAATTACAGTGTGCGCGAACATGCGGCGGGATCCCGCGACTTTATTGATTGCTGCGCGTGCCTGCACGATCTGATCATTGCTCAGCAGCCACCAGGTCGGATCGTCGAAGGGAGCACCCGATAGCAACGCCACTTTGGTGTCGCTGTCCAGGTAAACCTCCTTCAGGTAGTTCTGGAGCTTGTAGCGCTGCAGGACCAGCGGAATGTCCTTCAACATGTCCGGGTTCCAGTGCTCCGATGCATATTTGCCCAGACCAAGCAGGCCTTCCTTGTCGAAATCGTCGCGCACGAAGTGCGTCTGATCGTCAAAGATGAACTGCCCTTTGAGCGCCTTGGCACGTGCATCCGCCATATCGGTATCGGCGGCTTCTGCCTCGGACACGTCCCAGATCGGACCGAAGACCTGGTTCATGCCAGGAATGCGGTCGCCATGCCAGAAGCCGTCTTGAGGAAGCGGCGCCGGTCCATGTTGAGCTTGGCTGCGTACTGATCGGCGAGTTCTTTGATGCGGCCTTCCACCTGACGCTGCTTCTCCGTCTGCGGCATCGGGTTGTATTCGCCGTTGGAAACAATTTGTGTCGGCACCGGCGAAGGAAATGCGGCGTCGTCGGCTTTCGAGGTGCGTTTACGTTCTTCGTCACTTAACCACATACGAGACTCCCCCTTCTAATTGTCTGAACGTTCAGGAAGGCAGCCATCGGCGTGTTTCCACTTATTACACCTTTTCGGCCACCTATCTTCTTTTTACTCGCAAATTAGACGGAGTCAAGGACGGGCGTCGCTGCGCCACGGCAAGGTTGCCCGCATGCCGGTTGTTACAATGGCCGCCACCAAAGTGTCGACTGATGAAAACCCTTCCCGATCCACGGGCTTACATGCCGTTCTCGTCGAATCCGCTGGTCGTGGCTGCTGAACGTGCGGCAAAAGCGGGTTCTGCGTTGCAGCAAGGTGATACTGGGGGCATGCTCCTGAGCCGCCTTCGACAAGCGCTGGAAGCGGGCAACGACACCCGGATAGAGCAGGCCCTTGCGGAAGCGACCTCCCAATCGGTGCTAGATACGCTCACGCGTGCGCTCGTGGCGGCACTGGAACCGGCCGACGGGGCCGCGATAGTGGTGCGGGTATTCGCCATTCCTCTGCTGTTCGTCACGGGCGGACGCGGCCTGGCGGTGGTGCCCGGAGTCGTGCCGGACGTCGGCGAGTTGCAGAAACTGTTCGAAAAACACGGCGCGCTCGGTCAATCGAAGAACTTCGGACTGGGCAATGCGCTTACAACCGCCGAGAGACTGGCGGCGGTGAAACCCAGCATGCTCTACCGGCTCACCCGCGAATTGGGAGCGGAAGGATTTCTGCCGCCGCACCTTGCCCCGCAGGACATCGAAGTGGACTCCGGCGAAGAGCGCGTACACCTGCGTTTTCTGGTTGGGGCGGCAGTTGCGCCGGTGAACGCACCGGGCATCACCGAAACAGCGGGCAACATCGGCGCGTGGGGGCTGCCGTTCACCCAGGCGTTGGCCGGGCAACTCGCTCAGAAAGGCTTGTCGCTTCTGCCTGTCCCGCGCCCGCCGATGAACCTGTGGCGCGCACT